>NZ_JBEXSZ010000018.1:0-80789 GCF_040613865.1 Streptomyces sp. NPDC006197
CAGGCGCGGAACGCGGAGGCGCCGCTGAGCGCGCCGTCCCGTGTGCCCACCCGTCCCGCCCTGCGGGACGATTGCCCACACGGGCGGGTGGGCGGGGCACCGCCCAGCGGGGGCACGGGCCCACATGGGCGGGGGCAGGGGTCCGCGGGCGCGGAAGCGGCCTCAGGCGCGCCCCAGGACGTCCAGCGCCTCCGCCGCCGCGAGTTCCGCCGCCGCCGGGGCCGTCTTGAAGCCCGCGCCCGACCAGCCCGTCGCGAGGACGATCCGGCTGTCGGGCCGCTCGCGGCCGAGGTGGGGGCGGGAGTGCGGGGTGTAGAGGTCGACGCCCTGGCGTCCGCCGAGGAAGCGGGTCGCGGGGTCGGCGAGCCAGGGCCACCGCGCGGCCGCCCCCTGGCGTATGTACGCCACGTGCTCGTCGGTCAGCGTGGCCTCGCCGCCCGGGGGCACGTCCCATTCGTCGACGGGCCGCCCGGCCATGTAGCCGCCGGCCGCCTCTCCGGTGAGCTGGGGCCGGCCCCAGACGCCGCTGACCATGTCGACGACGGTCGGCAGGCCGGCGGTGGCGGGGTGGTGGAAGAAGCCGTACCGGATGCTCTTGGTGCGTCCGGCGTCCGCGCCGCTGAGCCGGTGTCCGGCGATCTCCCCGGTGCCGCCGCCGGCCGCGAGGACGACGGCGAAGGCCTCGACGGGGCCGCCGGGTTCGAGGAGGACCCGGACCCGGTCGGCGCCGGGCGGTGCGTCGAGTGCGCGTACCCGGGCGGGCAGCAGCCGGGCCCCGTGGGCGAGGGCGCGGTCGCGGTAGACGCGCGCGGTACGGGGCGGGTCGGCGTAACCGGCCTCGGGTTCCCAGACGGCGGCGGTGACGCCGTCGACGGAGAGCCCGGGGAAGCGGGCCCCGAGCACCTCCGGATCCAGCAACTCCGCCGGTACCCCGGCGCCGTTGAGCTCGGCGACGCCCTTCTCGGCCTGTTCCAGGTCGGCGTCGCCGCAGAGGACGAGCGACCCGGTGGCCATGAAGCCGTACGGCCCCGGCGCGAGCGCGGCGGGCCCCCAGGCGAGGTGGTGGCTGCGGAGGGCGAGCCCGCGCAGGTACGGGTCGGCCTCGAAGGACCGGACGAGCCCGCCGGACCAGGCGGTGGCGTGCTCGTCCCGCCCGTCCATGGGGGCGACGAGCGCGACCCGTGCGCCGTGCCGGGCGAGGACGGCGGCGGTGGCGGAGCCGACGACCCCGGCGCCGACGACGATGACGTCGTAGGCCCGCCCGTGCCGGCCACCGGTACGCGCCGGCGCCCCGGCCGCCACGGGCACGGGCACGACGTCCCACCCCACGCTCCCGGGCTCGGGCTCCCCGAGCGCGGTGAACCCCCGGTCGGCGTGGGCCCGTACGGCGGCGAGGAGGGTGCGTCCGGTGCGTGCCGGGTCCTCGGCGAGCGCGGCGGTGGCGGCGGCGAAGGCCGCGTCCACGTGGGCTTCGGGCCCGCCGCGCATCCGGGCCACGTACGAGGAGGGGACAGGGCCGAGGAGCTCCGCGAACTCGTCGACCGCGCAGTCGTCGGTGAACCAGGACGCGCCCTCGAACCCGGCCGCCCGCCACTCCCGGGCCGCCCGCGCGGCCCCGACGTGGGTGCCGCAGACGACGAGCGCGGTGAGCGCCGAGGCGTCCCGCCCTTCCGGCCCGTCGAGGACGTCCGGGGAAGGCCCGGTCAGGGCCGCCGGCACCGGTACGGCGCCCGTCGCGGGCCCGCTGCCGTCGGAGACCACGGCCCCCGACGGGACGGCGGGCCGCGCGGCCGCCGGGGCGTCCCGTACGAGCAGGGCGAGCCGCTCCCCGTACGCGCTGCCGTCGTGCGTGACGGCGACCCGGGTGTGTCCCGCGTCCCGTACGGCGGCGAGCAGGTCGGCCGCCTGGGCGCGGTCGTCCGGGCACCAGCGCAGGAGGGTGCCGGCGCTGTCGGCGAGGAGGCCGGGCGTGGTGGCCAGCGGGAGGAGGACGGGGAGTCCGGCCGCCCGGTAGACGGGGAGGGCGGCCGCCGCGCCGGCGCTGTTGAAGTGTCCGACGACCAGGGCGTGCCGGCCTTCGGCGACGACCGCCTCGGCGATCTGCCGGGCCGTCTCGGCCTCGCCGCGGTCGTCGTACAGCTCCCAGTTCACGGCCGTGCCGTACCGTTCGGCCGCCCGCTCCAGGTGTTCGCCCCAGGCGGCCCGGGGTCCGGAGAAGGGCCCGACGACGGCGCCGCGCGGGAGGGCCTCCGCCTCAGGCACTGAAGACCGCCCCGGGCCAGGCCGCCACCGGCGTCCCCGGGGCGAGCGGGGCGAGGGCCTCCGCGTCCACCCGGCGGGGTTCCGGCGCGAGACCGAGGAGGGCCGTGAGCCGAGCGGAGCCGTACGGGAGGGCGGGCGCGGCCCAGGCGGACAGGGCGGCGGCGACGGCGAGCTGGGCGGAGAGCGCGGAGCGGTGCGCGGCGGCGCCGTCCGGGCGCTCGGCCTCGAAGCCGTTCACGTGGCCGAAGTCCTCGGCGAGGCAGACCGCTTCGTCGAGCAGCGCGATCGCGCGCCGCGCGTCGTAGCCGCCGATCTCCGCCCCGTACGCCTCGCGCAGCTGTCCGACGGTCTCGGTGAGCCGGGCACGCAGCCGCTCCCACGCCGGGCCCCGGGGCGCCTCGGCGGGGGCGAGGCCGTCGGCGGACTCGGCGACGGCGGTGAGCAGCCGGCCGAGCCAGCCGTCCCAGCGCTCGGCGAGCCGGGCGCGGCTGAGTTCGAGGGCGGACGAACTGAAGCTGGTCTGGCGGCCGTTGGGGCGGTCGGACAGGACGTGGTAGCGCAGGACGTCCGCGCTCGTCCGGGCGAGCTCCTCGTGCGCCCAGATGGCGTGGCGCCTGCTGGTGGAGAACTTGAGCCCTTCGAGCCGGTAGAACTCGTTGACGACGAAGGCCTTCGGCAGCGCGATCTCCGGGTCGTACGCCCGGAAGGCGGCGGGGAACAGCAGGGCGTGGAAGTAGCCGTTGTCGAAGCCGAAGAACTGGACGGGCGCGGGCGCGGGGCCGGTCCCGCCGGCGCCGGTCCACTCCAGGAGGTAGCCGGGGGCCATCTCGAACCAGACGTAGATCCGCTGCTCCGTGAAGCCCTCGACGGGCACGGGGACGCCCCACTCGGAGGGGTGGCTGACGGCGATCTCGGGGAGGCCGTCGGCCCGCATCCGCTCGCAGAGGGAGCGCAGGTGCGGCGGCATGTCGACCTGCTCCCAGAAGGCGGTGAGCTGCTCCTCCCAGGGGGCGAGGGGGAAGTAGAGCCGCTCGCAGTCGCGGAGTTCGGGGGTGGCGCCGCAGCCGGTGCAGACGGGGTTCGCGAGGTCGGCGCAGTCGTTGGGGCGGCCGCAGGGCTCGCAGGCGTTGCCGTTGGAGCCGGAGCCGCAGTGCGGGCAGTCGCCCTTGAGGTAGGCCTCGTACAGCCAGCGCTCGCAGCCGGTGCAGTAGGGCAGCGGGCGCGTGCGGGCGACGATGTGCCCGGCTTCGTGCAGGCGGCCGAAGAACTCCTGGACGGCCGACTGGTAGCCGACGTCGCGGCGCGGGCGGACGATCGCGTCGAAGTCGGCGCCGGCCTGCCGCCACACGGACTCGATGGAGGCGCCGTAGCCGTCGGCGACCTCCTCGCCCTTGCGTCCGCCGTCGTTCAGGCCGCGGACGGGCACGTAGCTCTGGTGGTCGTCGAGGCCGGTGGTGTAGCGGACGGGGCCGGCGCCCTCGGCGGCGAGGAAGCGGCGCAGGACGTCGCCGGCGAGGTAGGGCCCGGCGAGGTGGCCGATGTGGAGGTCGCCGTTGGGGGTGGGCGGGGTGGCGGTGATCCAGTGGGTGGACGCGTCGGCGCTCATGCGGCGACCTCCTCGGTGTCGGTGTCGTTGTCGGTACGGATGGCGGGCTCGCGCAGCGGCCAGTACAGGGAGAGCCAGCTCAGCTCGGCGTCACCGGTGTTGTGGACGACGTGCTCCTGGTTCCGGGGCAGCACGACGATGTCGCCGGCGCGGAACGGCGGCTCCAGGCGCCCGTCGAGGGTCACGCTCCCGGTGCCGCCGAGGATGATCATGACCTCGTCCTGGTTGTGGCAGTCGGGGTCGGAGTCCCCGCCGGGCTTCAGGAAGCAGGCCATGGCGCCGACGGGCGGCTCGGCGTCCCCGCCCGGCCAGGGAATGATCCGCTGGCAGGCGAGCCCGAACTCCTCGGTGGCGGCGCTGCGGTCGATGCGGAAGCGGCGGTCGGCCATGGGGGCGTCTCCGGTCTTCGGGGGGAGGTCGCGGTACGGAGTGGGGGCGAGAGCCGGTTCTCCGGGCGGCAGGATGGGCGAGGTGAAGGGCATGGGGTCTCCTGGGACTGCGGGCGCGGTCGGGGCGGGCGCGGTCTGAGCGAGGACTGCCTGGGCGGGTGCGGGTGCGGGCGCGGTCTGAGCGAGGACTGCCTGGGCGGGTGCGGGCGCGGTCTGAGCGAGGACTGCCTGGGCGGGTGCGGGTGCGGGCGCGGTCGGGTCGGGTACGGCCCCGGACGCGACGGGACCTGGGGCGCGACGGGACCTGCGGGGGGGAGCTGCGGGGAGGCTGCGGGAGTGGCCGCGGTGGTGGCTACCGGGGGTCGAGGCCCGTCACCGACGCGACCGGGATGCGGGCGAGGCCGGCCATGACCTGGCGCGGCCCGGCCCCCCACCCGTACCGCCGCTTGAGCGGCGCGACGTGCGTGGCGATGAGCGCGAGGAGGGGCGCGAGGTCGGTGGGCGTGGCGCCGAGGAGGGCGAGCAGTTGCTCCGTACGGGTCAGGCCGGCGCCCGGGCCGATCCCGTGCACGGCGGCGTCCTGCCAGGTGGCTCCGGCGCTTCCGGCGACGACGGTGTTGTGCAGGGCGAAGCCCTGGTTGTCGTGGGCGTGGATGCCGACGGGCGCGGACACGGCGGCGCGGGTGGACTGGACGAGTTCGATGACGCGCTCGGGGCGGAGCGAGCCGAGGGAGTCGACGAGGAAGACGGCGTCGAGCGGGCCGAGTGCGGCGCTCTCGCCGAGGCAGCGGTCGAGCTCCGGGTAGGAGGCGAGGTCGATGTGGGTGAGGAAGAGGCAGACGCCGAAGCCGGCTTCCCGCAGGCGGTGCAGCGGGGCGGCGGCGCGGGCCACCCGGTCGTACCGGACGGCGAGGCGGACGAGGCCGACGGGCACGGGCCCCGTGGCCAGGGTGTCGGCGATCCGCCCCGCGGAGGCCGTGGCGGCGGCGTCCGTGGCGGGCAGGTGCGCGGTGTCGAGGAGGACGGAGAAGCGGGGGCCGTAGCGCTCGGGGAGCGGGACCGGCAGCAGTGCGCCGCGCGGGGCGGAGCGGTCGGCGGGGTCGTGGACGTCGCCCAGCTCGATGACGTCGATGCCGAGCCGCGCGCAGACCGCGAGGTAGTCGGCGGCCAGCGCGGGGGGTACGGATCCGCCGGTGAGCCGTCCGCCGGTGCGCAGGGTGCAGTCGAGCAGGGTCATCCGGTCACCCCCAGCCGGTGTCGTTCGTGCCCGTGCCGGCGGCGGGCGCACCCCAGCCGGTGTCGTACGTGCCGGTGAGGACGGTCGCGCCCCAGCCGGTGTCGTTCGTGCCGGTGCCGCCGGTGACGGCGCCGGCGGTGACGGTGGCGAGGCCCGCGAGGCCGACGACCAGGGTGGTGAGGAGGGTGGTGCGGATCCGCCGCTTCATGTCGTGTGCTCTCTTTCCGCTTCCGCGAGGAGTAAGTCGTGTGTTTCCGTGCCGAGTTGCGAGCTTCGCTGGCTGTGCGAGCTTGGTGCGC
Source organism: Streptomyces sp. NPDC006197 (assembly GCF_040613865.1). Classification (NCBI taxonomy): domain Bacteria; kingdom Bacillati; phylum Actinomycetota; class Actinomycetes; order Kitasatosporales; family Streptomycetaceae; genus Streptomyces; species Streptomyces sp. NPDC006197. The sequence goes on from NZ_JBEXSZ010000018.1 coordinate 5,794, forward strand.
TTTGACCTTGTGGGCGGTGATACGAACGTATCCAGAGCGGCATGACTATGGGGCGGACCGCATGGCTCATTAGGCTGCATGGCAGCAAGAGGACGCCGTCACAAACGGGGGAAAAGGTGGCGATACCAGAAATACCGCGGGCCGATAGCGATGACGGAACTCCGGACTCCGCCGCTCCGGCGGAAACGGCATCCGCCGGACCGACCCCGGAGTCCACCGCCCTGGCCGCGATCGGCGCCGCGGGAACGGACCTCCCCGCGCCGCCCTCCGAGGACCCCGAGGACCCCCTGACCCGGGTCTACACCTGCCTCCTGGCCCGGGACCCGGCCCAGCCGCCGGCGTACTCCGCCGACCTCGCGGCGGAGCTCGGACTGCCGCTCGCCCGGGTGGAGTCGGCCGTCTCGGCCCTCCTCGACATGGGCCTGCTGCGCCGCACCCCGGAGCGGGCGGTGCTCCCGGTGGCGCCGGACGAGGCCGTCCAGCGCACCCTGGGGCCGCTGGAGCGCGAGATGCGCGCCCGCCGCCAGCACATGGAGCGCACCCGCGAGCAGTTGATGGCCTTCATGCCGCTGTACGAGTCCTACCTGCTCCGGCTGACGCACCTGCGACAGGCGGAGTACGTGGAGCTGCTCACCGATCTCCGCGCGGTGCGGGAGGCCATCACCGAACTGGGCCGGACCTGCGAGCGCGAGGTCATGACGGCGCAGCCGGGCGGCGGCCGACGCGCCGAGGTCCTCGAGGAGGCGGTGGCCCGCGACGAGGAACTCCTGCGCCGCGGCGTCCGGATGCGCGTCCTCTACCAGCACACCGCCCGCTTCTCCTCGGGCACCTGCGCCTACGTGGAGCGGGTCGGCCGGCTCGGCGCCCAGGTGCGCACCCTGGACGACGAGTTCCCGCGGATGCTCGTCTTCGACCGCTCGACGGCGGTCATCCCGGTCCCGGACGACCCGCACGCGGCGGTCCTGGTCCGCGAGCCGCACGTGGTGGCGTTCATGGTGGGCGCGTACGAGCGACTGTGGCTGGAGGCCCTGCCGTTCGAGACGGAGTGGGACCGGCAGACCATCATGGACATCTCCGACGAGCTGAAGCAGACCATCGTCCGCCTGCTCACCGAGGGCCTGACGGACGCGGCGATAGCCCGCCGCCTGGGCCTGTCGGTCCGCAGCTGCCGCCGCCATGTGGCCGACGTGATGGCCGCCCTCGGCGCCGAGAGCCGCTTCCAGGCCGGTTACCTCCTGGCCCAGCAGGAACGCGAGCAGCCGGGTTCCTGAGGGGACCGCGGGGTCACCCGTACGTGGTGAAGAGCGCTCGGGGGCCGTCGCACGGGCGCCACCGGGCATAGGGTCCGTGCAGACGGCACGGACACGACGAAGTCAGGGTGGACATGAGCGACTTGGCGGCCGAGGAGCGATCCGAACGGGAGGGCCCGGAGGGAAGCCCTCCGGACGAGGGCGCCCCGGCGTCCGGCCGCGCCGCGAAACGGCGTCGCCCCTTCTGGATCGAGCTGCCGTTCCTCGCGGGGATCGCGCTCGTCCTGGCGTTCCTGATCAAGACGTTCCTGCTCCAGGCGTTCCTGATCCCGTCGGGATCGATGCAGAACACCCTGCAGCTCGACGACCGGGTCCTGGTCGACAAGCTCACCCCGTGGTTCGGCTCGGAACCCGACAGGGGCGAGGTCGTGGTCTTCCGCGACCCCGGCGACTGGCTGGCGGGACGGCCGGTGAAGCAGCCGACCACGCTGCAGAAGGGCCTGGGCTTCGTCGGGCTGATGCCGGCGGCCGGAGAGCAGCACCTGATCAAGCGGGTCATCGGCGTCGCCGGCGACACCGTCGAGTGCAAGGGCGAGGGCCCCCTGAAGGTCAACGGCAAGGCCCTGACGGAGCCGTACGTCTTCCAGGGGAACACGGCCTGCAGCACGGACCCGGAGGGCCAGTTCGAGGTCACGGTCCCCGCCGGCCACCTGTGGGTGATGGGCGACCACCGGCAGAGCTCGCAGGACTCCCGCTACCACCGGAGTGACCCCCGGGGCGGCATGGTGCCCGTGACGGACGTGGTGGGCCGCGCCGTCGTGATCGCCTGGCCGGTCCCCCACTGGTCGACCCTCTCCGTCCCCGACACCTTCGACCAGCCGGGCCTCGCCGACCGTCCCTGACGGCCGCGCCGAGGGCCCGACCTGAAAGGAGTTCAGGTCGGGCCCTTTCCCGTCCGGGGCGGATCCCGAGAGGTGCCGTGGACCCGTGGCGGGGGCGGGGGTCAGCGCTGGGGGCGGGTGCGCCAGAACTCCAGGACCGCGGCGCGCAGCGTCCGGTCGGCGGTCACCGGGGAGGTGGCGTGCCAGACCGAGGAGTCGAAGGCGATGATCGAGCCGCCCGCCGGGGGCAGGGAGAGGACCGGCGGGCGCGTGGGGTGGTGCGAGCCGCGGACCTCGAAGTGCCCTCCTCCGTCCGCGGGCCAGTCCGGGTTGAAGTAGAGGACGACCGTGAGGGCCTTCTCCGGCTCGTCGTGGTGGGGCGAGATGAGCTCGCCCGGGGCGTGCGTGAAGAGCCCGATGTCGTGGGGGAGCCGAGTGAGGTCCATGTCGCTGACCTCGCACAGGCGCTTGAGCAGATCCGGCCCCGTCAGCTCGTCGAGGAGCTGTAACCACGAGGGGGTGAGCCGCTCGGCTGCGGCCAGGTGCTCGCCGTCGCGATGGAGCCACAGGGAGCTCAGCTGGAAGCGCTTGACCGGTGTGTCGACGACGACCCGCTGGAACAGCTCCTCGGAGGGGAACTCCTCGTCGAGCCGCTCGATGTCGCCGGCTGAGATCAGGCCCTCCGCGACGTGAGCTCCGATCGCGTCCCGTGGCTGGGAGAAGGCTGTGTCCGCGTGCAGCATGATGGCGTCCCCTCCGGAGGTGACGGTGCAGCCGCACGGTGCGGCTGCGGTTCCGCCACGGTAGGTGCGGCCGAGAGGAGATGCTGTACGGAGAGCCGTACCCGGACTCCGGAGGTCAGCTTCGGGGTGCGGTGATGCCGTGGAGCACCATGTCGCACAGGAGCTGGAGCTCGCTGTGGAGGTCGAAGGACTTCTGGTCCTCGCGGGACCAGCGGTAGAGGGTTCCGAGGTAGCCGTCGCGCAACAGGTGCCCGGCGCGCTGGGTGTTCACCACGGGAGCGATCTCGCCCCGCTGCTTCGCCTCCTCCAGGATGTCGGAGAAGATCTTCGCGGCGTAGGGCTCCTCGTCCATGGGGCGACCCGCCTTGACCCAAGCCGAGAGCATCACGCGCGTCACGCCGCCCTCGCTCTCGTTCAGCTCGGCCAAGGCGCTCATACAGTGTTCCAGGGAGAGTTGGACGGTGCCCTGGGCCACCGGCTCCTGGAGCCGTTCCTCCAGGTACGATCGGCGCCGCGCTCCCCAGGTGTCGATCAGGTCCTCTTTGCGCTGGAAGTAGTTGAAGAACGTACGCCGGGCCACATCGGCCTCCTCGGTGATCTCGTCCACCGAGGTCTGGTCGTACCCCTTCTCCACGAAGAGCTTCAGCGCGGCGTCGTACAGGCGGTTCTTGACACGCACCTTGTTGCGCTCACGACGCCCGAGGGGCGGGGCGATACAGAGGTCGGGGTCGACCATGACTGCTCCTGCTCTCCGGGGTCCGGCTGTCGCGTGCTCGTCTGTCACACCCCCGTCGGCAACGGTTCGCCTGCCCCTGCATCGGTTACCTTCGAATAATATTTGTACCACAGTGCATGAATGCCCGCGAGTCTACTTATGGATGTGCGGTCGGTGAACGGACCGCACGGCGCCGGCCCGGCCGTCGCCGCGGGCACGAGGCCCGTCACGGGACGGCCGGGCTCCTCACCTCGGGAAGACCAGGCCCACGGGGAGATCACGCAGTCAGTTGTACGGGGCTCTCCGCGCCCACCAGACGGTTCAGCGCGATCTCGATGCCCTGCTCCCGGAGTTCCGCCCGGAGTTGAAGGGCCATCAGGGAGTCCAGGCCGTAGTCGCGCAGGGGGCGGCGTTCGTCGATCTGATCGGGCGCCATGCCGAGGAGCCGGGCGGCCCCCCGGACGAGCACCCGCGTCGGCACCGGCCGAGCCCCCTCCACCGCACCGGGAACGGGTGCGGAGACGGGCTCGGGTGCGACCACGGGGACCGGCACCGACTCAAGGACCCGGACCGGCTCAAGGACCCGGACCGGCTCAGGGGCCCGGGCCGGCTCGACGGGCGGGGCCATGGCCTCCTCCGGCGCCAGCAGGCCCGACAGCCAGGTGGCCAGGGTCCGCCGGCCGGACGTCACCGCACGCGTCACCACCGCGGCGGCGCCGGGCAGCAGATGGGTCCCGAGGGTGGCGAGCAGTTCCGGCGAGGCGGCCGACCGGTCCGGTTCCCGCCGCAGGCCGATCCCCCGGAACTCCGCCAGGGCCCGCCCGTCCGGCGCCAGCACGATCGCGTCGGCGGTCACCGTGTCGTCCCCGGCGCCGTCCGGGAACACGACGTGCACCCAGAAGGTCTCCGGCAGTGCGGACAGGAACCGGCTGGACCCGAACACCAGCGGCCGGTACGCGAGTTGGGCGCGGGAACCGCCGGGCAGAGCGGCCAGGAGGGGCAACAGGCACGCCTCCCACTCGGCGTGCCGGGGGACGTCGGGGCGGTGCAGCAGAGCCACCACCTCGCCGTCGCGCCGCCACAGCGCCCGTACCGTCCGGAACGCGGGCGCGACCTCGTACCCGCGCTCCGCGACGCGCCGCAGGAACTCCGTACCGGACCAGTAGGAGCGGCAGCGGGCGAGGGCCGCGTCCAGGTCCACGCGGTCCGGTGCGTCGGCCGCGGGCCGGACCGAGGCGGTCAGGGACGGTGCGCCGGGCACCTCCTGGGCTCCGTCGGAGAGGGCCCGGACGGTCGCCGAGCGGTTCCCGGCCGAGGCGTCGGAGATCTCGGTCCGCAGGGTCAGCGTGCCGCCGGCGGGGACCTCCGGCCAGGCGTCACCGACCCGGGCGTTCTCGATGACGAGCTCCGCGCCGTCGCAGGCGGAGCGGGCCGCGTCGTGCAGGACGGCAAGCTGTACGGCCGGCGGTACGGGCGCGAACCCCCGTGACCCGACGCCGGTCACCCGTTCGTCGAGCGCGTGGTCCGTGACCACTGCGGCGGCGGAGGCGGGGCCGTCCGGGGCGAGCCGCAGATGGTCCTCGTGCCAGCGGTAGAAGGGGAGCGGCACGTGCGGCGCCGCGCCGCCGAACCAGCGCTCCCAGTCGACGGCGCCGCCGTGCGCGAAGTGCCGGCCGAGCGCCCGGGTCAGGGTGACGCGTTCGTCCTGGCGCCGGAGGGTGGAGGCGACCACCCTCGCGGTGGTCCCCGTGTGGTCGAGCGTCGACCGTACGGCGGCGGTGAGGACGGGGTGGGGGCTGATCTCGACGAAGACGGAGTCCGCCTCCTTGGCCAGGCACTGGACGCTCTCCCGGAACCGTACCGGCCGGCGCAGGTTGTCCACCCAGTACGCGGCGTCCAGGCGCGCCCCGTCGACCGGGCCGCAGAAGACGGAGGAGTACATCGGGAGGCGGGGCGCGGCGGGCCTCAGGCCGACCAGCGCCTCGGAGAGCGGCTCGCGCAGCCCGTCCATCACCGGGGAGTGGGAAGCGACGTTCACCGGCACCATCCGGTGGAACACCCCCTGCTCCCGGAGCCCGTCGGCGATGCGTTCCAGAGCGGCCAGGTCCCCGGCGAGCACGGTGGAGTCGGGGGAGTTCTCGGCGGCGACGCAGACGTCGGCCCCCTCGGCACGGACGAGTTCGCGAACGGCCTCCGCCGGGAGTTCCGTGACGAGCATGCCCCCCTGACCGGCCACCCGGGTCATGAGCCGGCTCCGCCGGCAGATCACGGCGGCCGCGTCGGTCAGGGACAGGGCCCCGGTGGTGCCCGCGGCGGCGACCTCGCCCATGCTGTGCCCGACGGAGACGTCGGGCACGACGCCCATGGCCCGCCAGTGGGCGGACAGGGCCGTCTGCACCGCCCACAGGACGGGCTGCACGGTCCCGACGTCGTCGGGGAAGTCGTCGTCCGTCGTGGTCAGCACGTCGATCACCGACCAGCCCGTCTCGGCGCGCACCGCGGCGTCGCACTCCTCCAGCGTCCGGCGGAAGACGGGTGAGGACTCCAGCAGGGCGCGGCCCATGCCCGCCCACTGCGAACCCTGGCCCGGGAACACGAAGACGGTCCGGGGCGCGGGGCCGAAGCCGGCCTCGCCGGTGCCCGCGTTCTCCGTCTCACGGCCTTCGGCCACGGCCCGCAGGCCCGCGGCGAGTTCGTCGTGGCCGGAGCCGGTGACCCAGAGCCGGTACGGGTGGGCCTCGCGCCGCAGGGCGGCGGCGGCGCAGACGGCGGCCGGCGTGTGGGCCCGGCCCGGCCCGTCCGGGCCGAGGAACTCGGCGTAGGCCGTGGCGAGTCCGACCAGCGACTGCGGTGAGCGGGCGCTGAGCACCAGCAGGTGCGTGCCCTCCCCGGCGAACGGTGTGGCGCGGTCCGCGGGGGCGTCCCGGTCCTCGTGGAGCGGTGCCTCCGCGGGGGTGTGGGCACCGACGATCACATGGGCGTTGGTGCCCGACAGTCCGAACGAGCTGACGCCCACCAGGGCGCGGTCGCCGGCCGGGACGAGCGGGGTGTTGGCGGTGACGACCTCGACGGGCATGTCGTCCCTGGTGAGCAGGGGGTGCGTCCGGGTGGCGTGCAGCGAGGCGGGGATGAGGCCGTGCCGGGCGATCAGGACGGCCTTGATCAGGCCGGCGATGCCGGCGGCCGCCTCGGTGTGGCCGATGTTGCTCTTCACGGAGCCGGTCAGCAGGGGGCGCTCCGGGGTGCGCCGGTCCCGCACGGCTTCGGCGAGGGCGGTCAGTTCGACGGTGTCGCCGGCCGCGGTGCCGGTGCCGTGGGCCTCGACGTAGTCCAGGTCCGCCGGTTCGATGCCGGCCTCCCGGCACGCGGAGCGCATCATGTCGACCTGACCGGAGACGGCGGGCTTGAGCAGGAGGCCGCTGCCGCGCCCGTCGTTGACCACGGCGCTGCCGTGCAGCACGGCGAGGATCCGGTCACCGTCGCGCTCCGCGTCGGCGAGCCGCTTCAGCAGGACGACCCCGACGCCTTCGCTGCGGACGAAGCCGTCGGCGGTCTCGGCGCCGAACTTGCAGCGTCCGTCGGGGGAGAGCATGGAGGCCTGCGAGTAGGCGATGGCGTCGTGCGGCGAGAGGATCACGTTGACCCCGCCGGCGACGGCGAGATCGGACTCACCGGTCCGCAGGCTCTGGCACGCGGTGTGCACGGCGACTAAGGACGAGGAGCAGGCGGTGTCCACGAGTAAGTTGGGGCCGCGCAGGTCGAGCGCGTAGGAGACGCGGCCGGTGGCCATGGAGCGCAGGTGGCTGCCCACCACCTGGCGCAGGGTGTACATCTCCGGGTCGTCCCGCTGGGAGTACTCGGCGGTCGCCTGTCCGACGAAGACGCCGGTACGGCTGCCGGCCAGCGAGGACGGGACGATGCCGGCGTCCTCCAGCGCCTCCCACACGACGGTGAGCAGAAGACGGTGCTGCGGGTCGAGGGCCGCCGCCTCCGAGGGGGCGATGCCGAAGAACGTGGGGTCGAACGCGAACGGGTCGTCGAGGAAGCCGCCGAAGCGCGAGACGGTCCGGCCCGGGGTGCGGGGCACCGAGGAGTAGCAGGCGTCGATGTCGAAGCGGTCCGACGGGATCCGGGTGACGGAGTCGGTGTTCGCGGTCAGGTTCCGCCAGTACTGGTCGACGGATGCGGCCTGGGGGAAGCGGCATCCCATACCCACGACGGCGATCGCTGACGTCCGGACAAGAGCGTTCACGGCATGAACCCATCTGAGGAGGGCGGGCAAGGAAACGGACCGTGGGGGGCGTGCGGGCCTCGCGTCGGTGATTCTGATGCAAATCTGCACTGGAGGTCAAGATTGCTCTTCAGGTCTCCTTTGCACGCCCTTCACGCCCTCTTCACACCCTTTCGGCCGTTTCGACACTCCGGGAACGTCGTGAATCGATCACCGAATGTGACCTGGAGCACTAAATATTGAATCGCAGGGCAAAGTTGCACCTTAATGTAAGAAGCCTCGCTCCCTCGGCGGAGAGACCGTCGTGCGGATACCGGACAACACGTCAGAAGGCGGTAACGGTGCGTTTTCTCGTCAGCCGTGCGTTCCTGGACGATGGCCGATTACACAGGCTTCGCTCAGCCCACCAGAGCTACTGGCGAAGACTTCTCCACCAGGGCGTCCTCCTCGGCGGAGGCACCCTGGAGGAGGGCAGCCGGGAGGTCCTGGTCCTGAGGGCCAGTGACCGGGACACGGTCCACCGGGTGCTCGGCGCCGACCCGTACACCCAGGAGCGCCTGACCCTGAGCGTCACGGTCCAGGGCCTGGACAACCTGCTCGGCGCGGAGGAGCGAGCAGATCCCGGGCCGCCCCGTGCCACGGGCGCCGACACCGGCGCCGATCCGGCCGGCCGACTGAGCGCCCATGAGTGGCGGGTCTCCCGGATGATGCTGGAGGGACTGACCAACCGGCAGATCGCGGAGCGGCTCGCGGTGTCCCCACGCGCCGTGGAGCAGCACATCACCCGCATCTACCGCAAGCTGTCGATCAGCCGTCGTGCGCAGCTGGCGGTGGCGCTCCGGGCGGAGGAGGTCCCCGCGGCCTGAGCGGCACGATCGCGCCCTCGCCCCGCACACGGGACGGCGGCTCGCCCCGGCGAGCCGCCGTCCCGTCGTGCCCGGAGAACGTGCTCAGCGTGCGGCGCAGGCCACCGCCCTGCCGGCCAGCGGCCTGAGCCGACGGAGCACCTCCTCCTCACCGAGGCACTGGGCCACCTGGAACAGATCGGGGCTGCGCCGACTGCCCGTCAGGCACACCCGCAGCACGTTGGCCACCTCCCGGACCGAGCCGTCGTACGCCTCGGGCGCCGCCTCGTACACGTGGACGTCCGGAGCGAAACCGTGCCGCTCGGCGACCGCGCGCACCACGCCGAACCATTCCTCCGGCGTCCCGGCGTGCCGGTAGTCGGCGGCCAGGTCCGAGGCCAGGGTGACGACCACCGGCTCGGGCAGCCCGCCGAGCCGGGCGTCGTCCGGCCGCTCCACGAGCTCGTGCAGCTCCGGGAAGCAGAAGCCGTACGCCGTCCGGAACTCGGACCAGCACGCCAGGTCCTTGCGCGGCGTGCCGGTGCCCCGCCGCGCCATCTCGAACGCCGCCACGGCCCGGTCCGGACGCGCGGCGAGAAGGCCGTGCAGCTCGGGGTCGTGCACGACGGCCCAGTCGCTCAGCCGCGCCAGCGCCTCCTTCGGCGTCAGCGAGGCGATGTGGTCCCGGCTGAGGGAGCGCAGCTTGGCCAGGTCCACCATGGGGCCGGCGGTTCCCATCTCGCCGAGCCGCACCGGCTCGGCGAGGGCCTGCCCGGTGGGCAGACCGGCCAGACGGCTGTTGGCGAGACCGCGCAGATAGTGCTCGACGGCCTGCGGCGGATACCCGGCCGCCACGTAGAAGCCGGCGGCCGACTCCGGGTCCTTCCGCTTGCTGAGCTTGCGCCGGCTGCTGCCGTCCAGCTTCATCAGCGGCGCGATGTGGGCGTACTCGGGCGGCTCGAAACCGAGGGCGCGGTGCAGCTGGTGGTGCAGGGGCAGGGAGGAGATCCACTCGTCACCGCGCACCACGGTGGTCACCCGCATCAGGTGGTCGTCCACCACGTGCGCGAGGTGGTACGTGGGCAGCCGGCGCCCTGCGGCGTCGGCGGACTTCAACAGGACCACGTCGTTGCCGTTGTCCAGCATGGTCAGCGTCCCGCGGACCAGGTCGCGGAAGCGCACCCGGCCCGGCAGCCCCACGGGGCAGCGCAACCGGACGGTGTACGGCTCCCCGGCCGTGATCCGGGCGTCCGCCTCCCGGAGGGAGAGCGAGCGGCAGCGGGCCCACTTGCCGTAGTAGCCGAGCGGGGACCGGGTGCGCCGCTGCTCGTCGGCGTTGCGCTCCAGCTCACCGGACGTGCAGAAGCACGGGTAGGCCCGCCCGTCGCGGACCAGTTCGCGCAGGTACGACAGGTAGACGGCGGCGCGGTCGGACTGCCGGTACGGGCCCCAGGGGCCGTCCGGTTCGCCCTCGTCCGGTTCGCCCTCGTCCGGTTCGAGCCCGAAGTAGCGGAAGACCCGCGCGAACTCCTCGGCGGCGCCCGGGACCTCGCGTTCCTGGTCGGTGTCCTCGATCCGGAGCAGGTACCTCCCGCCCGAACGGTGCGCGAGGTCGCGCGCCAGGGTCGCCACGTACAACCCGCCCAGGTGCATCGAGCCGGTGGGGCTCGGGGCGAACCGGGTCACCCGGGCCTGTGCCGGCAGCTCCCGCGGTGCGTAGTGCCGCTCCCAGTGGGCGGGCGGGAGCAGGTCGGCGGGGAACCAGGAGTCGATGAGGTCACGGTCCTGCATGGTTCGTCCTTCCGTCGCGTTGCCTCGGTACGGTGCCTCGGTGCGGCGGCCTGGTGCCCACGGCCGCGTCGGGACGTCGACGTTAGGGCGCCACGGCCCCGGTTCGGCCGGACGGGTGACGCGGATGTGTGGGAACCCGTACCCCCGGGGCCGCGGCCTCCCCCCGAACGCCCCGCGCCGCGCGAGTCTTGGACGCGACCGCGACGGCGACGGGAAAGGAGGCAGGACGTGCTGCGCGTGCTGCTGCTCGGCCTGGGAGCACTGGCCGTGGGAACCGACTCGTACGTGACGGCGGGGCTCCTGCCCGCGATCGGGCGGGACCTCCACGAGCCCGAGTCGGTGACCGGCCAGCTCGTGACCGTCTTCATGCTCTGTTACGCGCTCCTCGCCCCACTGGTGGGCGCGGCCCTCGGCCGGTGGGGCGTCCGGCACGTGCTGCTCGGCGCGCTCGGCCTGTTCTGCCTGGCCAACGCCGCCACGGCGGTGGTGTCCTCGCTGCCGGCGCTCATGGTGGCGCGCGGCCTCGCCGGGGTGGCCGCCGGGGTGTTCATGCCGGTCGCGGCGACCGCGGCCGCGGTGCTGGCCGGCCCCGAGCGGCGCGGGCGGGCGCTGACCGTGGTCCTCGGCGGGCTGAGTTCGGGCACGGTGCTCGGGGTCCCCGCCGGACTCCTTCTCGCCGAACACACCGGCTGGCGGTCGGCCCTGTGGCTGGTGACCGCGATCGGCGGGCTGGCGCTGGCCGGCTCGCTGGCCCTCCTTCCGGACGTCGCCGGAGCCGCCATGCCGTCCTTGCGCGAGCGCGGCGCCCAGCTGACCGACGGCCGGGTGGTCACCGCGGTGCTCACGACCTTTCTGCAGACCGTCGCCAGCCTGGGCCTCTACACCTACCTCGTACCGGTGCTCGACGCGTCCGGCGTCACCGCGCACCAGACGGCGCTGTGGCTGTGGGGCGCGGGCGGGGTCGTCGGCAGCTTCCTCGTGGGCCCGCTGCTGGACCGCACCGGCCGGCCCGGCGTCCATGTGGCGGTGCTGCTCGCCGCACTGTCCCTCGGCCTCGCGGCACTGCCGCTGCTGAGCGGGACCGCCGTCCTCCCCGTGCTCGTGCTGTGGGGCGCGGTCGGCTGGGCGTTCGTGGTGCCGCAGCAGCACCGGCTGCTCGGCCTGCGGCCGTCCGGAGGCGCTGCCGTCCTCGCCCTGAACAGCTCCGCCACCTACCTCGGCGGATCGGCCGGCGCGGCCCTCGGCGGGACCGCGCTCGCCGTCGGGGTCGGCCCGTCCCACCTGCCGTCGGCGGCGGCCGTCGCCGCGGCCGCCGCCTGTCTGTTGCACGTCCTCGTCCGCCGGCGCCCGCCGGCCGCCCCCCGCCCCGCCCCGGCCCCGGCGTCGTCCCCGGGGCTCGAACAGAACGGAGACTCCAGTGCGGTTCGGAGCTAACCTGCCCAACTACGGCCCGGCGACCACGCCCACGAGCATGCTGGACTGGGCGCGGCGCCTGGAGGCCCTCGGCTACCACCAGCTGATGGTCTCCGACCACGTGGCGAGCACGACCGACGTGGAGAGCCTGTTCCCGGCCCCGTTCTACGACCCGTTCACCGTGCTCGCCTGGCTCGCGGGGACCACGAGCCGGGTGCGCCTCGGGACGACCGTGGCCATCCTGCCGTACCGGCACCCCCTCCTGGTGGCCCGGCAGGTGGCCAACATCGACCAGCTCAGCGGCGGCCGGTTCGTCTTCGGCGCGGCCGCCGGCTGGGCGCCGGGCGAGTTCGCGGCACTCGGCGTGCCGTACGCCCGCCGGGGTGCCCGCAGCGACGAGTACCTGCGCGTGATGAGGGCCTTCTGGACCGAGGACGTCATCGCCCACGACGGCGAGTTCGTCTCCTTCGGCCCCGTGCGCACCGGGCCCCGGCCGGTGCGTCCGTCCGGGCCCGAGGTCTGGATCGGCGGGCACAGTGCGGGCGCCCTGCGGCGGGCCGTGCGGTACGGCGACGCCTGGCATCCCACCTCGGTCACCGCGGACTGGCTGACGCACGTCGGACTGCCCGCCCTGCGGCACACCGCCGAGCGGCTGGGCCGGGCGGTACCGGCACTCGCGCCGCGGATCAAGCTCCGGCTGACCGATCGCCCGCTGTCGGCGGGGCGGGTCCTCGGCGAGGGGAACCTGGAGCAGATCCACGACGACCTGGCCCTCCTGGAACGGCTCGGTGCGGAGGCGGTCGTCCTGGACCCCACGTTCCCCGCGCAGGTGCGCACCGCCGCGTCCGCGAAGGACGACCTCGCCGCGTTCGAGCTGCTGGCGGACGAGGTGATCGATCTGGAACACGGACGGCTGCGCTGACGTTGCGCCAGACATGGATGAGGACATGGCACACCCCGCCGGGAACCAGGGATGGGTGGCGGCCAGGCCGTACGGCAGCGAACCCGATCTGCGCAAGCTGCGGGTGCTGGTGGAGCTGGACCGGCGGGGCACGGTCAGCGCCGTGGCGGCCGCGCTGCACCTGACCCCTTCGGCGGTCTCCCAGCAACTCGCCGGACTGGCCAAGGAACTGGGCGTGCCGCTGACCGAACCGGTGGGCCGGCGGCTGCGGTTGACGGGCCAGGCGAAGCTGGTGCTGAGGAGCGCCGAGGAGATCTTCGCGTGCGTCGACCGGCTGCACCGCTCCCTGGCCGAGTACGGCGGCGGCGAGCGGGGCGAGGTCTCCGTCTCCGGGTTCGGCACCACCCTCGCGCCCCTGATCCTCCCGGCCGCCGGCATCGTCAAGCGGAACCGTCCCGGGCTGCGGACGAAGCTCGCCGAGGTCGATCCCCCGGCCAGCTTCGAACTCCTCGAACAGGGCCGCACCGACGTGGTCATCGCCGTGGAGTCCCCGGCCCTGCCCGCCTTCGACAGCCGCTTCGAGAAGCACCCCCTGATGACGGAGGTGTTCGACGTCGCCCTGCCCGCGGAGCATCCGCGGGCGCGGGTGCCCGCACTGGCGCTCGCGGACCTGGCCGAGGACGCGTGGATCTTCGCCACGGTCGGCATGTGCCAGGAGATCCCGCTGGCGGCCTGCGCGGCGGCCGGCTTCACCCCGCAGGCCACGCACGTCATCGGCGAATGGGACGCCACCCTGGCGGCGGTCCGCGAGGGGCTGGGCATCTGCCTCGTGCCCCGGCTGGCCCGCCGCGGCTCCCGGCCCGGTGTGGTGATCCGGCGGCTCGAGGACGCGCCCTCGCGACGGGTGTTCGCCGCCGTGCGCTCCGGCAGCGGCGGCATGCCGCAGATCGCGGCCGTCCTCGACGCCCTGCGCGAGGCGGCCCGGACCGCGGAAACGGAACTGAACGGCAGCCCCGTACCGGAAAACGAAGGCCAGGGGACCTCGTAGCCTTCCGATCGAAACATTCAGTCGCCCTTCACATTCATCGGAAAATTCCCTTGCTGGACGTGGAGCAGTCCCCGGAGCGACGCTTTCGAAGCGGGTCGACGGACGCATTTCCGTCCCTCCCCGCTCCCCTCGTTCCTTTCTCCCGTCCGCATCGAATGTGAGGACCGACCATGAAAACGGGCGCGCTGTTACGACTGTCCGGACTGAGCCTGCTGTGGGGTTCCGTCTTCCTGTGGATCAAGATCTCCGGCTACGGCTTCTCGCCGGTCGAGATGGTCTTCGTCCGGCTCGTCCTCGGAGCGGCCGTCCTGATGGCCATCGGCCTCGCCAAGGGCCAGCGCCTCCCCCGGGACAAGGCGACGCTCGGCCACATGACCGTGGCCGCGCTGCTCGGCAACGCCGTCCCCTGGCTGCTCTTCGCCCAGGGAGAGGTCGACGGCTCCAGCAACGTCGCCGGCATCGTCAGCGGCACCGGGCCGGTCTGGACGCTCGGCGCGGCCGTGCTCCTGGGCAGCGAGAAGCGACTGGGCGCCGGGCGCGTCTGGGGCATGGCCATCGGCCTGCTCGGCATCGTCCTGGTGGCCGCCCCCTGGGACCCGGGCACGCACGCCTCCACCAGCAGCATCGTCTTCTTCGTCCTCGGCGCCATCAGCTTCGGCAGCAGCTTCGCCTACGTCGGCCGCTTCCTGGCCGGCCGCGGCATCCCGATCTTCATGCTGGCCGGCGGACAGCTGAGCATCGCGGCCCTGCTCACGCTCCTCGCGGTGCCGTTCCTCGGACTCGACCCCGTCGAGTGGCGCACCGACTCCACGATCGCCCTGATCATCCTCGGCGTGGTGTGCACCGGCTTCGCCGTGCTGCTCAACACGGTCATCATCACCAAGGACGGTCCGGCGGCGGCGGCCACCGTCATCTACCTCATGACCGTCGTGTCCGTGGTCCTCGGCGCCGTCTTCCTCGGCGAGTCGCTCAGCTGGACCGTGCTGCTCGGCACCGCCGCGGTGCTCGCCGCGACCGCACTCCTCCGTCGCAAGCCGGCCGAGAAGCCGTCCGGCGAGCTCGCCGACACGTCCTCCCGGAGCACCGGCACCGCGGCGCCGGCCCAGCGCACGGCCCCCGTCGCCGGCACCAAGTGAGCCCGGAGCCCGACACCCGGGCGGGACCCGGCCGGCCGGTACCACCACGGCCCGCCGGGTCCCGCCGTTCCACCGGGGGTTCCGGCGCCCACGGCCCCCACCGACCCGCTGAGGTGACCCACCCATGCCGTACGTCGTCGAACGCACCTTCCACCCCGCCGAGTCCCGCCTGCGCCAGGCCTGGTCCGAACACCTCGCCCACCTCCGGTCCCTGACGGGACGCGGCATCCTCCTGGGCGGCGGCCCCGCCGGGGCCGGCGACGGCGACATCCTCGTGCTCGCCGTGGAGGACGAGGTGTCGCTCCACCGGGTGCTGCGGGGCGATCCGCTGGTGCGACAAGGACTCGTCGCCCGGACGAGGGTCCGCTCCTGGACCGTCGAGTACGGGCACAACGCGCTCACCGGACGCGAGCCGGACGGCCCCGCGGCCGCCCCCGTCGGCCCGCTCACCCCGCACGAGTCCCGCATCGCCCGCATGGTGGTCTCCGGCATGACCAACCAGAAGATCGCCGAGGAGCTGAACGTCTCGTGCCGCGCGGTGGAGCAGCACCTCACCCGCATGTACCGGAAGTTGTCGATCCACCGCAGGGCCCAGCTCGCCACCGCCATCGGGGCGTCCGACCCCCGCTACGGAATTCCGCACAGGGTACGGCTCACTGCGTGATTCCGTAGTGCCCCGGCATCACCCCGAGACCTAGCGTTTCCGACGATCCCAGCCGTCAGGAAACGTCGTGGAAAAGGGGAAACAGATGTCCTTGCATTCTGCGGAACGCGTCGGGGTGGTCGTTCCTTCCGGAAATGCGGCCGCCGAACCGGAAATCGGAGCTCTCGTCCGGCCCGCAATGAACGTGCACACCTCGCGTTTCCCGGTCCTGCCGGGAATGAGCCTGCGCGAGCGGCTCGACACGTACAACGAGCGCCTCGACGAGGTCGTCGGCGGATTCGGCGGCCTGAAGCTCGGCGCGACCGTGGTGGCCTGCAGCGGCTCCCACTACCTCCTCGGCCCCGAGGGCGACCGGGCGCTGTGCGAGAAGCTCGGGGAAGCCGGCGGCCACCCCGTGGCCTCCTCCACCCTCGCCACCCTCGACACCTGCGCCGACCTCGGCATCCGCGACATCGTGCTCGTCTCGCCGTACGCGCCCTGGCTGACCGACCTGTCCCGCACGTTCTGGGAGGACGCGGGCCTGACGGTCTCACAGGTCGTCCCGGTCAAGGCCGGTGACCGCTTCTCGCCGTACGACGTCAGCACCGACGACCTGGTCCGCCAGGTCGCCGACGCCGGTCTCGGCGACGACCGGGCCCTGCTCTTCACCGGTACCGGCATGTTCACCTTCGAGGCCCTGGCCCGGATCGGCGAGGGCAACGACCGGGTCCTGCTCACCTCCAACATCTGCTCGGCCCGCTGGGCGCTCAAGCAGACCGGGCTGCCCACCGACCCCGCGGAGGAGACCGGGCTGCTGCGCCGGCTCGCCGACCGCGCCGGCGTGACGAAGTGAGCGCTCGCCGCCGTCCGGTGGTCGTGGTGGGAGCCGGGCCGGTCGGACTCACCGCGGCCCTGGTCCTGGCCCGGGGCGGGGTTCCGGTGACCGTGCTCGACTCCGGTCCCGGCCTGTCGACCGCCTCCCGCGCCTCCACCTTCCACCCCTCCACCCTCGACCTCCTCGACGAGCTCGGCGTGGCGTCCGCGCTGCGCACGGCGGGCCGGGAGGTCCACGAGATCCAGTGGCGCGACCTGGAACAGCGGGTGCTGCACCGGATGCGCTACGACACGCTGACGGGTCACACCGCACATCCCTACCGGGTGCACGTCGAGCAGTCGCGCCTCACCCCCCTGCTGCTGGCGGCACTGGAGGCCCACCCGCACGCCGAGGTGTGCTTCTCCAGCACCGTCGTCGACGCCGGCCCCCGGGGCGACGACGCGGTACGCCTCCGGATCGACGGGCCGGCCGGAGCCCGCACGACCCTGGACGCCGGACACGTCGTGGCCGCCGACGGCAGCCGCAGCACGGTCCGCGCCGCCCTCGGGCTGCCGTCGGAAGCCACCGAATACCCCTGGTACGCCCTGCGGGTGGTGACCACCACGGCCCTGGACGAACTCCTTCCCGGACTGGCGCCGTTGGCCTACGTCCGCGACCCCGGTCTGTCGTTCAGCGTCCTGGGCATGCCCGACCACTGGCGACTCATCTTCCGGATTCCGGCGGACGTGCCGCGCGAGCAGGTCGTGGAACGACCCGCGGTGCGCGCCCTGCTGGAGCGGGCCCTGCCCTCCCGCGCCACGGCGATCGAGCTCGCCGACGCGCACACCTACCGGCTGGCGTCGTACGTCCTGCCGCACTACCGCGCGGGCCGCGTCCTCTTCGCCGGGGACGCCGCCCATCTCACCTCGACCGCCGGCGGCATGAACATGAACTGCGGGCTGCACGACGCGGTCGCCTGGGGACGCGCGCTCACCCGGATCCACGACGGCGAGGCCGACGAGCGGATCCTCGACGGCGTGGCCGCCGAACGGCGGTCGGCCGTGACGGACAAGGTGATCCCGCGCAGCGAGGCCCGCACCGCGGGCATCGACGACGCGGCCGGGCTGCGCCGCGCCCTGGAAGGCATCGGCCGGATCGCCGCCGATCCGGCCCGCGTCACCGACTACCTGTTCGCGGCCTCCCTCCTGGACTGCGCCCCCCGCCCCCGGCAGCTCACCCCCTGAGCCCCGCCGGACCCCCGCACCCCCACGCCCCCCACAGCCACACCCGATCGTCCGCACCCTCATGTCCCGCCCACCCACAGAGAGGACGGAAGCGCCATGCGCCTCTGGTTCCACAAACACACCGTGGAGGGACGGCTGCCACTGCTCGACCAGTGGTATCGCGAGCACCTGGACGCGATCGCCGCCCCTGGCACCACCATCGACATCAAGACGCTGCCGGCCGACACGTACCCCGACAACACCCCGTTCGGGCTCGTCGGCCACCACGCCGCCCAGGTGCTCTTCAGCGAGCACTTCGCGCACGCGGCCCTGGAGGCCGAGCGCCAGGGCTACGACGCCTGGATCACGGCCGCCGGGCAGGACCCCGGCCTCCGCGACGCACGCCACCTCGCCGCCGTCCCCACCCTCGGATACGGCGAGACCGCGTTCTTCCTGTCGGCCATGACCGGGCACCGCTTCGGGCTGCTCGGCTTCATGCCGCCCCTCGAAGAGCCCATCCGGGCCAACATCACCCGCTACGGCCTGGAGCGCTCGCTCTCCGCGTACGAAGTCGTCCCCGGCGGCTGGGACGGCGTCCACCGCGCCCTCGACGGCGACTACGACCAGTTCGTCACCGTCTACAGCGAGGCCGCCGCCCGCGCCCGCGCGGCGGGCGCGGAGATCATCGTCCCCGCCGAGGGCATCCCCAACGAGATCCTCTGGCACCTGGGCATCCGGGAGCTGCACGGCATGCCCGTCGTCGACCCGGCGGGACTCGCCGTCAAGGTGGCCGAACTCATCGTCGCCATGGGCGAGTTGGGCATATTCGCCCGATCCGGGGCCGGTTACTGGTTCCAGCGGCCGCCCGCCGAGATCTCCCGCCACCTCGAAAAGGTCTTCCTCGGCTCGACCCTCCAAGGAGCGTGATTCCCCATGTCCATCCAGTCCTCCATCGGCGTCGCCCCCTTCAGCACCCCCGCCGCCGCCCCGCTGCACCGGCCCCGCCGCCTGCGCCGCACCCCGCAGCTGCGCCGGCTCACCTCCGAGACCCAGGTCAACGCGGCCAACCTGATACAGCCGCTGTTCCTGCGCGAGGGCCTCGCCGAGCCCCGTGAGATCCCCTCCATGCCCGGCGTCTTCCAGCACACCCGGGACTCCCTGCGCAAGGCCGCCGCCGAGGCCGTCTCCGCCGGAGTGGGCGGGCTGATGCTCTTCGGCATCCCCGAGAACGACAAGAAGGACCCCCAGGGATCGGGAGCGGTCGACCCCGACGGCGTCCTCCAGGTCGCCCTCCGGGACGTCGTCGCCGAGGTCGGCGACTCCACCGTCGTCATCGGCGACATCAACCTCGACGAGTACACCACCCACGGCCACACCGGCGTCCTCGGCCCCGACGGGGACGTCGACAACGACGCCAGCGTGCGGCTCTACGCCGAGGCGGCCGTCGTGCAGGCCGAGGCGGGCGCCCAGATCGTCGCGCCCAGCGGCATGATGGACGGCCAGGTGCGTCACATCCGCGCCGCCCTGGACGCCGCGGGCCACCACACCGTCGCGATCCTCGGCTACTCGGCCAAGTACGCCTCCCACTTCTACGGGCCGTTCCGCGACGCCGTCGAGTCCTCCCTCCAGGGCAATCGGCGCACCTACCAGCAGGACCCGGGCAACATCCGGGAGTCCCTGCGCGAGGTCGCCCTCGACCTGGCCGAGGGCGCCGACATGGTGATGGTCAAGCCCGCCCTGGCCTACCTGGACATCGTCCGCCTCATCGCCGAGCGCGTCGACGTGCCCGTCTCCGCGTACCAGGTCTCGGGCGAGTACTCGATGATCGAGGCCGCCGCCGCCCGCGGCTGGCTCGACCGCGACGAGTCCATCGTGGAGAGCCTCACGTCCATCCACCGGGCCGGCGCCTCCCAGATCATCACCTACTGGGCCACCGAGTTCGCCCCCCGTCTGGGCCGCTGAGCCCCGCCCGTCGCGTACCGGCCCCCGGGCGCCCGCACCATCCCGCCCGGGGCCGTCGGCCGCACCCCTTTGTCTCCTCATCATCCGCGCCCGCCCTCTCCCCGAAGGTGTAAGGACTGTGCGACGAACGACACCGGACGACAACCGGTTCCTGGCGGTGGGCATCAGTCATGCCACCGCCCCCCTCGACCTGCTGGAACAGCTCTACGAGAGCCCCAAACCGCTCGACGACCTGGCGCAGGCCATCGCCGGCACCGAAGGCCTGGCCTCCTCCCTCGTCCTGTCCACCTGCAACAGGATGGAGGTGTACGTCGAGGCCGCCCCGGACACCGACCCGGTCCCCCTCCTCGACCGCCTGATCGCCGAGCACACCGGCGTCGGAGCCCAGGAGTTCACCCCGTACCAGTACGTGCGCCGTGCCGACGACGCCCTGCGCCACCTGTTCCAGGTCGCCTCCGGGCTCGACTCGGTCGTCCTCGGCGAGGACCAGATCCTCGGCCAGGTCAAGGAGGCCCTGGACCGCGCCCAGCGCACCGGATCCACCAGCAAGACCCTCAACCAGGCCGTCCAGGCCGCGCTCCGCGCCGGCAAGAGGGCCCGCAACGAGACCGGCCTCAACGAGGCCGGCCGCTCCCTGGCCACCGCCGGAATCTCCTTCTTCGAGCGGCTCGTGGGCTCCCTCGACGGGAAGACCGCCCTCGTCATAGGCGCCGGCTCCTTCGGCGGCGTCGTCCTCGCGGCGCTGCGCCGCTCCGGCCTGAGCACCGTCCACATGGCCAACCGCACCCCCGAGAAGGCCCAGCGCCTCGCCGAGACCGCCGCCGGCCGCGGCTACCCGCTGGAGGCCGTCCCCGAACTCCTCACCGAGATCGACGTGGTCGTCAGCTGCACCGCGGCCACCGAACCCCTGCTGCGGGCCGACGCCGTCGCCGCCGCCATGGCCGCACGCGGCGGACGCGCCCTGTACCTGCTCGACCTGTCGCTGCCCCGCAACATCGAGCCCGCGGCCGGTGCGGTCCCCGGCGTCACGCTCGTCGACCTCCAGCGCATCGCGGAGGAGGGCGGCGACGACGAACTCTCCGTCGCCAGCGTCGAGGCCGCCCACCGCATCATCGACAGCGAGGTCGAGAACCTCAAGGCCGCCCGCCGCGCCGCCCGGGCGACCCCGATCCTCGCCGCGATGCGCGCCAGCGCCACCGAGGCCGCGGACGCCGAACTCGACCGGCTCAGCAAGCGGTTGGACGGCATCGACGGCGACGCCCTGCAGGAAGTCTCCCGGACCGTGCAGCGCATCGTCGACAAGGTGCTCCACCAGCCCACGGTCCGCGCCCGCGAACTGGCCGGCCGCCCCGACGGCGAGGTCTACGTCGACGCCCTGCACGCCCTCTTCACCCCGCAGCCCGCACTCGCCCAGGAGGTCATGGCATGAGCGCAGTCTCCGCCCTGTGGAACGCCGAGTCCATCGCCGTCATCGGTGCCACCGAGCGCCCCGGCGCCCTGGGCCGCAAGCCCATGGACTTCCTGCTGCGGCACGGCTACAAGGGCCGCGTCCTGCCGATCAACCCGCGCGGCGGCGAGATCCTCGGCGTCCCCGCGTACACGTCCGTCACGGAGGCGCCCGGCCCGATCGACCTGGCCCTGATCATGGTCGGCGCCGACCGGGTCGCCGGCGCCGTCGACGACTGCGTCGCCGCCGGCGTGCCCCTCGCCATCATCGCCTCCTCCGGCTTCGCGGAAACCGGCCCCGAAGGGGCCGCACTCCAGGAGGAGACCGTCGCCCGCGCCCGGGCCGGCGGACTGCGGCTGATCGGCCCGAACTGCATCGGCGCCGTCAGCTTCAACAACCGCGTCCTCGCGACCTTCAGCCCCCTCTTCGGTGCGGAGAGCGTCCCCTTCGAGCCCGGCACCCTCGGCTTCGTCAGCCAGAGCGGCGCCCTCGGCTTCGGCGCGGCGAGCCTCGCCCTCCAACGCGGGCTGCGCCCCGGCTGGGTGGTCAGCACCGGCAACGACGCCGACGTCACCGCCCTGGAGGTGCTGCGCGAGCTGGCCGAGGAGCCCGAGTGCCACGGCCTCCTCGGCTACCTGGAGGACGTGCCCGACCTGGAGACCCTCCGCGCCCTCAGCGCCTCCGGCAAGCCGGTCGCCCTCCTGAAGTCCGGACGCACCGAGGCCGGCGGACGCGCCGCGGCCTCCCACACGGGCGCCCTCGCCACCGACGACCGGGTGCTCGACGCCGCCCTGCGCCAGCTGGGCATCGTCCGCGTCGACGACATCGACGAACTCCTCGACGTGGCCCACGCGTTCGAGTTCCCGCTGCGCCCGAAGGGCCCGCGGGTGGCCGTGGTCACCACCTCCGGCGGCTCCGGCATCCTCGCCGCCGACGCCATCGAGGACGCGGGCCTGGAGCTGAGCGAACTGTCCGAGGAGAGCATCGCGGCCCTCACCGAGATCGTCCCGCCCTTCGGCGCGGTGCAGAACCCGGTCGACATCACCGCGACCGTGCTCAGCGACCCCTCGCTCTTCGACCGGTCGCTGGACGTGCTGATCGCGGACGACTCCGTCGACCTGATCATCGCCTGCTTCTGCGTGATGGCCGGGCCGGACGTGGAGAAGGCGGTCACCGCCCTCTCGAAGGCGGCCCGCAAGGGCGGCAAGCCGATCCTGGTGGCCCGTACCGGCGCCGACTTCCTCGCCCCCGACGCCCCCGCCATGCTCCGGGACGCACAGCTGCCGGACTACCCGACCCCGGCGCGAGCGCTGAAGGCCGCCTCGGCCCTGTGGCAGGTCAGCCGGCCGCGCCCGCAGGGCACCCCGGCCGCCACCGCGGAGCCGCTTCCGGCACCGGCGGCCGACGCCACCGAGCCCCAGCTGAAGGCGTTGCTCGCCGGCGCGGGCGTCCCCGTGCCGAAGGGCCGCATCGCCCGGGACGCCGACGACGCCGCCGCGCTGGTGCGGGAGCTGGGCGGCGAGGCCGTGTTCAAGGCCGTGGTGCCCGGACTGCTGCACAAGTCGGAGGCGGGCGGCGTCCGCGTCGGAGTGGGGGGGCAGGAGGCCCCGGCCGCGTTCCGCGACCTCGCGGCGCTCGGCGGCGAGGTCCTGGTCGAGGAGCTCGCCGAGGACGGGGTGGAGGTGCTGGTCGGCGTTCGCACCAGCCCGCTCGGCAACGTCCTCACCGTCGGCCTCGGCGGCATCTTCACCGAGCTCCTCGACGACGTGTCCCACCGGGTCGCACCGCTGGCCGAGGGCGACGCCGAGCGCATGATCGCCGAACTGCGCGGTGCCGCCCTGCTGCACGGGGCGCGCGGCACGCAGGCCCTCGACACCGGGGCCCTCGCCGATCTGCTCCACCGGCTCTCCGACGCGGTGAGCACCTGGCCGGGCGACTTCGAGCTGGACCTCAACCCCGTACGGGTGCTGCCGAACGGCGTCGTCGTCCTCGACGCCGCCTTCACCGCCGAGGGCGGCGACCAGGCCGCCTGACGCCCCTTCGGCCAGGGGAGCCGACGACATCCCCCCGTCGGCTCCCCTTCCCTCCCCACCCCACTCTCAGCGACCGCGAAAGGCACCGACCGATGTCCTCACCCACCCTTCCGACCGTCCCCACCGCCACCGGTGCCGACTCGGCGGCGCTCTTCGAGCGGGCCGCGACCGTCATCCCGGGCGGAGTCAACTCGCCGGTGCGCGCCTTCGGTTCCGTCGGGGGCACCCCCGTCTTCATGGCCTCGGCGCAGGGCCCGTACCTCGTCGACGTGGAGGGCCGCGAGTACGTCGACCTCATCTGCTCCTGGGGCCCGATGATCCTCGGCCACCGCCACCCGGCGGTCCTGGAGGCGGTCACCGCCGCCCTCTCCGCCGGCACCTCCTTCGGCACGGCCACCGAGGGCGAGATCGCCCTCGCCGAGGAGATCGTCGCCCGGGTCGCCCCCGTGGAGAAGGTACGCCTCGTCACCTCCGGCACCGAGGCGACCATGTCGGCGATCCGGCTCGCCCGCGGCTTCACCGGCCGCTCGAAGATCGTCAAGTTCGCCGGCTGCTACCACGGGCACGTCGACGCGCTGCTCGCCGCCGCCGGTTCGGGCCTCGCCACGTTCACCCTGCCGGACACCCCGGGCGTCACCGGCGCCCAGGCCGCCGACACCCTCGTCCTGCCCTACAACGACCTGGCCGCGGTGGAGCGCGTCTTCGCCGAGCAGGGCTCCGAGATCGCCTGCGTCATCACCGAGGCCGCCCCGGGCAACATGGGCGCCGTCCCGCCGCTGCCGGGCTTCAACGCGGGTCTGAAGGAGCTGTGCCGGCGCCACGGCGCCCTCTTCATCTCCGACGAGGTCATGACGGGCTTCCGGGCCGACAGGGCCGGCTGGTACGGCCGCGACGGCGTGGCGGCGGACCTCTTCACCTACGGCAAGGTCATGGGCGGCGGCTTCCCGGCCGCGGCCTTCGGCGGCCGCGCCGACGTCATGGCCCATCTCGCCCCAGCCGGGCCCGTCTACCAGGCGGGCACCCTCGCCGGGAACCCGGTCGCCACCGCGGCCGGCCTGGCGACCCTGCGCCACTGCACCGACGAGGTCTACGAGCGCCTCGGGACCGTGTCCGACACGATCGGCGCCGAGGTCTCCAAGGCCCTGGGCGCGGAGGGCGTCCCCCACAGCCTCCAGTACTCGGGAACCATGTTCTCGGTGTTCTTCTCCGAACGGACGGTCACCGACTACGACCAGGTCAGGGCCACCGAGGCCTTCCGCTACCGCGCCTTCTTCCACGAGATGCTGCGCCAGGGCGTGTACCTGCCGCCGTCCCCGTTCGAGGCCTGGTTCGTGTCGGCCGCGCACGACGACCGGGCCGTCGACCGGGTCGTCGCCGCCCTCCCCCGGGCCGCGAAGGCCGCGGCGCGGGCCGTGCCCCCGACGGCCTGACCGGAGCCCGGCGCGGGCCGTGCCCCCGACGGCCTGACCGGAGCCCGGCACGCGTGTGCCGCCGACACGGGGTCCGACCCGGTCTCGGCGGCACGCACGGGGCGCACGGGCTCAGTCGACGAGCTCGATCCCGACCCTGATGTTCCCGCGCACGGCCCGGGAGTACGGGCAGCGGGAGTGCGCCCGGTCCACGAGCTCCCGGGCCGTCTCCGGGGCGACCCCCGGAAGCCGCACGGTCAGGTCCGCGCTGATGCCGTAACCCGAGTCGTCCCGCTCCAGGTGGACGCGGGCCGTCACGGTCGGCTCCCCGCCGAGCACCACCCGCGCCTCGCGCGCGGACAGGCGCAGCGCGCTGTGGAAGCAGGCCGCGTAGCCGGCCGCGAACAACTGCTCCGGGTTGGTCCGTTCGCCCGCGCCGCCCACTTCCTTCGGCGCGTCGAGCCGCAGCTCGAGCACACCGTCGGAGGAACTGACCCGGCCCGTGCGGCCGTCGCCGGACGACACGACTTCGGCGGTGTAGAGAACCGTCACGATTCCTGCCCTTTCGTAGGCGGGGAAATGGAGGAAAAGCACTCGGAAGGGTGGCAAGGAAAACCGGGCCGAGCCATACGGAAGCCCGAACAAGACATCGACGCAGCACTCTCAACCGATTCGTTGGAAATTCCTGGAAAGGGGAGGGACCCCATGGGCCCACTGCACGGAGTACGCGTGGTCGAGCTGGCGAGCGGCGCCCCGTGCGCCTTCGCCGCCACGCTCCTCGCGGACCTCGGCGCCGACGTCGTCCGCATCGACCGCCCGGGCGCGGGCGCGTTCGGCCCGGCCGACCCGCTGAGCCGCTCCCGCCGTTCGGTCACGGCCGATCTGAAGGACCCCGAGGGGGTGCGCCGGGTGCGTGCCCTCGTCGACCGTGCCGACGTACTGCTCGAAGGCCTGCGTCCGGGCGCGACGGAGCGTCTGGGATTGGGCCCGGCGTCCTTCGCCGAGTCCAATCCGGGACTCGTCTACGCCCGCGTCTCCGGGTGGGGACAGACCGGGCCGTGGGCGCAGCGCCCGGGACACGACCTCAGCTTCCTCGCCCTGGCCGGACTGCTCGACAGCGACGCCGACCCCTCCGACGTCCCGGCCCGGCCGGCGCCTCCGTCGACCTACCTCTCCACCTTCGCGGGCGGCGGGATGCTCCAGGTCCTCGGCGTGCTGGCCGCGTTGCACGAGCGCTCGCGCAGCGGGCGCGGCCAGACGGTCGACGCGGCCATGGTCGACGGGGCCGCCCTGCTGGAGGTGATGGTCCGGCAGTGGCGGGACAACCCCGGCAACGTCACCGTGACCGATGCGCCGTTCTACACCACGTACGCCTGCGAGGACGGCCTGAGCGTCGCGGTCGGCGCGATCGAACCGCGGTTCTACCAGGTGCTCGTCGCCCAGCTCGGCCTGGACGCCGACGAGCTGCCCGACCGCGACGACAAGAGCGCCTGGCCCGCGCTGCGGGACCGGATCGGAGCGGCCTTCCGCGCCCGCCCGAGGGACCACTGGGCCAAGGTGTTCTCGGAGCACGACGCCTGCGTGGTCCCCGTCCTCGCCCCGGACGAGTCCGCGGAGCACCCCGCCCTGCGCGAACGCACGACCTTCGTGGAGGTCTCGGGCCGACCGCAACCGGCGCCCGCACCGCGCTTCTCCCGCACCCCGGCGGCCGCTCCCCGACCGGCCCCGCACCCCGGCGACGACACGGAGCGGGTGCTGCGGGACTGGGGCGTGCCCGCCTGACGGTACGCATGCGCGCGAGCGTTCCCCGGCGGGCTCCGGTCCACCACCTGCCCGGCCCAGGCCCCTCGACGGGACCCGCCGGCCCCGCTCGGGGACGCTCGCCCCCCTCCGCCACGACGGACTGATCCGGAAAACACAAAACCCCAGGTCACGGCGAGTGAGTCCTGGGGTTTCGCTGAGCCGCCTTCGGGATTCGAACCCGAGACCTACGCATTACGAGTGCGTTGCTCTGGCCAACTGAGCTAAGGCGGCGTGCTGTGCAGACCCATCGTGGGTGCAGCAGCGTCGCCAAGTCTACACAGTTTCCGGAGGTGCTCCGACCACCCCCGGATCAGGCCTACGAGCAGCGCTTTCCGTCTGCCGGAGGGGTGCCCTCCAGGAGGTAGGCGTTGATCGCGGTGTCGATGCAGTCGCTGCCCCGGCCGTAGGCGGTGTGGCCGTCGCCCTCGTAGGTCAGCAGGGTGCCGGAGGAGAGCTGGTCGGCCAGGGACCGGGCCCAGCGGTACGGGGTGGCCGGGTCGCGGGTGGTGCCGACGACGAGGATCGGGGCGGCGCCCTCGGCGGTGATGCGGTGCGGCCGGCCGGTGGACGGGGCGGGCCAGTAGGTGCAGTTGAGGGCGGCCCAGGCGAGGCCCGCGCCGAAGACCGGGGAGGCCTTCTCGAAGGACGGGACGGCCTTCTCGACGGCCGCGGCGTCACGGTAGGCGGGCGGCAGGTCCAGGCAGTTCACGGCCGCGTTGGCGGACATCAGGTTGGCGTACGTGCCGTCCGTCTCGCGCTCGTAGTAGCTGTCGGCCAGCGCGAGCAGCCCGGAGCCCTCGCCGCCCATCGCCTGGGCGAGGGCCTCGCGCAACTGGGGCCAGGCACCCTCGTCGTACATGGCGGCGATCACACCCGTGGTGGCGAGGGACTCGCCGAGCTTCCGGCTCTCCCCCGTGGGCACGGGCTCGGCGTCCACGTCGCGGAAGAACTTCTTCATCGCCTCCCCGGCCGCGGCGACGGACCCGGTGCCCAGGGGGCAGTCCGGCTTGCGGACGCAGTCGGCGGCGAAGGCGCGGAAGGCGGTCTCGAAGCCGCCGGTCTGGTCCCGGTTGAGGTCGAGCGCGGAGAGCGAGGGGTCCATCGCCCCGTCGAGGACGAGACGGCCGACCCGGTCGGGGAACAGCTCGGCGTAGGTGGCGCCGAGGAACGTGCCGTACGACGCCCCCACGTAGGTGAGCTTCCCGTCGCCGAGCACCGCCCGCAGGACGTCCATGTCGCGGGCCGTCTCGACGGTGGAGACGTGCGGCAGGACCTTCCCCGACTTCTTCTCGCAGCCGGCCGCGAAGTCCTTGAAGGCCGCGCTGAGCGCGTTGATCTCCGCCGTGTCGTCGGGGGTCTGGTCGACCTGCGTGTACGCGTCCATCTGCGGGCCCGTCAGGCACTCGACGGGCTCGCTGCGGGCCACGCCGCGCGGGTCGACGGCCACCATGTCGTAGCGGGCGCGGACGGGCGCCGGGTATCCGATGCCCGCGTACCCCTGGAGGTAGCCGACGGCGGAGCCGCCGGGCCCGCCCGGGTTGACCAGGAGCGATCCGAGCCGCTTGCCGGGGCCGGTGGCCCGGGCCCGGGAGACCGCGAGCTCGACCTCCTCCCCGTCCGGCTTCGCGTAGTCGAGCGGGGCGCGCAGGGTGGCGCACTGGAAACCCTCGACGCCGCAGTCGCGCCACTTCAGCTTCTGCTCGTAGTACTTCTTCAGCTTCGGCGCCTCGGGCGCGGAGGAGGGTGCCGGCGCGGCCGTCCGGGGCGCGGCGGCGTCGCTCCCGCCCGAGCAGCCGGAGAGGACCAGCCCGGCGGCCACGAGGGCCGTGGCGGACGTACGGAGCAAGCGCCTGGAATCCATCCCCGGAGCGTATCCGCAGCGGTACGGACCGTGTCCAATCGCCCGGGGCCGGCCCACCGGGGTCAGCCCCGCAGCGCCATCGTCATCGCCTCCACCGCGAGCAGCGGCGCCACGTTCCGGTCGAGGGCCTTGCGACAGGCGAGGACCGCCTCGATGCGGCGCAGGGTCCGCTCCGGGGTGGTGTCGCGGGCGATCCGCTCCAGCGCGTCCCGCACGTCCGCGTTCGCCAACGCCGAGCGCGAGCGGAGCTGGAGGGCCAGGACGTCACGGTAGAAGCCGGTCAGGTCGGTGAGCGCGAGGTCCAGGCTGTCGCGCTGCGTCCGCGTCCTGCGCCGCTTCTGCCGCTCCTCCAGCTCCTTCATCGCCCCGGCCGTGCCGCGCGGCATCCGCCCGCCCTGCGCCGCGCCGAGGGCCGCCTTCAGCTCCTCGGTCTCCTTGACGTCGACCTCCTCCGCGAGCTGCTTCGCGTCCTCCGCGGCCGCGTCGACCAGCTCCTGCGCCGCCTTGAGGCAGCCGCCGACGTCGTCGACCCGCAGCGGCAGCTTCAGGACGACGGACCGGCGCGCGCGGGCCCGCTCGTCGGTGGCGAGCCGCCGCGCCCGGTCGATGTGCCCCTGGGTGGCGCGGGCCGCGGCGTGCGCCACCTCCGGCTCGATGCCGTCGCGCCGCACGAGCACGTCGGCGACGGCCTCCACCGGCGGGGTGCGCAGGGTCAGGTGGCGGCAGCGGGAGCGGATCGTGGGCAGCACGTCCTCCAGGGAGGGCGCGCAGAGCAGCCAGACCGTGCGCGGCGCGGGCTCCTCGACGGCCTTCAGGAGCACGTTCCCCGCGCCCTCGGTGAGCCGGTCGGCGTCCTCCAGGACGATGACCTGCCAGCGACCGCCCGCCGGGGAGAGCTGGGCGCGCCGGACGAGGTCGCGGGTCTCCTTCACACCGATGGACAGCAGGTCCGTACGGACGATCTCGACGTCCGCGTGCGTCCCGACGAGGGTCGTGTGGCAGCCGTCGCAGAAGCCGCAGCCCGGGGCCCCGCCGAGCGCCCGGTCGGGGCTCACGCACTGCAGCGCGGCGGCGAAGGCACGCGCCGCGGTCGCCCGGCCCGAGCCCGGAGGGCCGGTGAAGAGCCAGGCGTGGGTCATCTTGGAGGCCTCGGGGTCCGGCCCGCCGGCCGCGTGGGCGGTGACGAGCGCGTCGGCGTCGCGCGCGGCGGCGGCGAGCTGCTCCTCGACCCGGGTCTGTCCGACCAGGTCGTCCCATACGGCCATGTCTGCCCCTCCTCAGGTACGTCCTCCATTGTGGGGCAGCGCTCTGACAGCCCCCGCCGGCCTGTGGAAAACCCCTCCCCCTCAGGCCTCGCCGCGGGGCCGGGTCAGCCACAGGCCGACGGCGGAGCCGAGCAGGACCGCTCCCGTGCCGGCGCTTCCGGCGATCTGGAGGGCACCGGTCCAGCCGGCGAAGGAGCTGACGAAGACGTTGGCCAGGACGCTCGCGGTGAGCAGCAGCCAGAGAAGGACGCGCATGGGATGCCTCCGTGGGGCGGTTTCCGGGAGTTCGCCGTCGCGGTTCCGACGGCTCTTCGATCCTGGCCTCCGTCCCGTCCCCGCACAGCCGTGCCCGCCCCCGGAACGATGGTGTAGCCCGCTCCACCGTCCCCCGAGAAGCCGCCGCCTACCCTGGCTCCATGCGTGAGGCGATCAAGGAAGCGGCCCGGGCGTGGCTCCACCTCACGGTCGGGGCCGCGGTCTCCCTCCTCTGCCACCTGATGGTGGGAGTCGCCCTCTTCACCTCCGTCGTCACCCTCACGGTCATCGGAGCCGGCGTGCTCCCCGAGAGCGTGCTGCTGCTGCGCCGGCTCGCCGACTGGGAGCGGCGCCGTACGGCCGCGTGGACCGGGACGCCCGTCCCCGAGGCGTACCTGCCGCTCGAAGGACCCCTCCCCGCGCGCGTGCGGACCGCGGTCGGCGACCCGGGCACCCGGCAGGACCTGGTCTGGGCCGCCGCGCAGCTGCTCTACGGCCTGGTGCTCTGGTACCTCTCGCTGCTCCTCTGGGCGCCCGCGCTGCTGGTCGACGGCGTGAGGACCGGACTCACGGGACGGCGGCCGGTGGCCCTTCCGCTGATCGGCCGGCTCGCCGGCCTGGCGGCGGACTGGTCGCGCACGCTGCTCACGCCGACCCCGTCGGCCGCCCGGGACTCCGCCCTCGCCGCCCGGATCGAGCAGCTCACGGCCACCCGGGCGGGCGCGATCGCCGCGCACGGCGCCGAGCTGCGCCGGATCGAGCGCGACCTCCACGACGGCGCGCAGGCCCGTCTGGTGGCGCTGTCCATGCGGATCGGGCTCGCCCGGCGCGCGTACGACTCCGATCCCGCGACCGCCCGCAAGCTCCTGGACGACGCCCAGACGCAGGCCGAGGAGGCGCTCGCCGAGCTGCGGCACGTGGTGCGCGGCATCCACCCGCCGATCCTCACCGACCGCGGCCTGACCGGAGCGGTACGGGCCCTCGCCGCGAGCAGCGGCCTGGAGACGGCGGTCTCGGTGACCGGCCTCGGCGATCACGACCAGGACGGCCCCCGCGCCCCGGCCGCCGTGGAGGCCGCCGCGTACTTCGTGGTCGCCGAGGCGCTCACGAACGCCGCCAAGCACAGCGGCGCCTCCCGCGCCTCCGTCTCCCTGTCCCGTGAACCGGCCGCCCTACGCGTGCGCGTGCGGGACGAGGGGCGCGGCGGGGCCGAGGCGCGCGAGAGCGGCGGCTCCGGCCTGACGGGCATGCGGCGCCGGGTCGCCGCGCTCGACGGCACCGTACGGTTGACCAGCCCCACCGGGGGCCCGACCGTGATCGAAGTGGAGCTTCCGTGCGTGTGGTGATCGCCGAGGACAACGCCCTCCTCAGGGAGGGCCTGGTGCTGCTGCTGACCTCGTCCGGCCACGAGGTCGCCGGGGTCGCGGCCACCGGCCCCGAGATCCTGCCGCTGCTCCTGGAGCACCGGCCCGACGTGGCCGTCCTCGACGTGCGGCTGCCGCCCGGCTTCCGCGACGAGGGGCTGCGGGCGGCGCTCGCGGCCCGCGAGCGGCTCCCGGAGCTGCCGGTGCTCGTGCTCTCGCAGTACGTGGAGGAGACGTACGCGGCCGAGCTCCTGGGCGGTGGCGCGCGGGGCGTCGGCTACCTCCTGAAGGACCGGGTGGGCCGCGTCGACGAGTTCCTGGACGCCCTGGAACGGGTCGCGGCCGGCGGTACGGCCCTGGACCCGGAGGTCGTCACCGAGCTGATGGCCCGTCGCCGCGACGACCCGCTGGACTCCCTCACGCCCCGCGAGCGCGAGGTCCTGGAACTGATGGCGCAGGGCCACGACAACGGCACGATCGCCCGCTCGATGGTGGTCACCGAGCGGGCCGTGCACAAACACGTCGGGAACGTCTTCCTGAAGCTCGGCCTGCCGCCGACCGACAGCGGCGGCCACCGCCGGGTCCTCGCCGTCCTCGCGTACCTCAACGCCTAGGACGCGCCTCCTCCGACGCCCGGGCCCCGCCTCAACGCCCAGGACGCGCCTCCTCCGACGCCCAGGACGCGCCTCCTCCGACGTCCGGGCCCCGCCTCAACGCCCGGAAGCCGTCCGGGAGACCGGCAGGAACACGCCCGCGACGACCGTGGTCAGGACGACGCCCGCGATCGCGCCCGCCTGTGCGGGCGGCAGGTACGGCAGGCCTCCGGTGAGCGCCCAGGCGAAGGCGGTCAGCGGCAGCGCGCCCACCACGAGCCCGACGAGGAGGCCCGTCGCGGTCAGGAACCCGGCCTCCAGGCCGAGCATCCGGCGCAGCTGGCCCGCCGAGGCGCCGACCTGGCGGAGCAGTCCCAGTTCGCCGCGCCGCCCTGCGCCGATCAGGGCGAGGGTGCTCAGGACGGAGAGGACCGTGAGCCCGCCGATCGCCGCGACGATCCCGCCGGAGACGATCCCGTTCAGCTCGGCCCCGGGGGGCGTCACCGACTCGGGGGCGACGGGGGAGGCGCCCTCGGGTCCCGCCGCCAGTACGCGCGCGGGGTACGGATCGCTCATGTGCGGGGCCAGTTCGCCCTTCGGCAGGAGGAACTCGCCGAGGGCGAGCGAGCGTTCGTACACCGCGACCACCCGCAGCCGCTTCGGCGTCCCGTCGCCGAACCGCAGCTCCACCGTCGAACCGGGCTTCGCACCGAGGGACTCGGCCATGTCCGCGCCGACCGCGACCGTGCCCGCGGCGGCGAGTCCGGCCAGGTCGCCCGCGACG
Organism: Streptomyces sp. NPDC006197; assembly: GCF_040613865.1. Classification (NCBI taxonomy): domain Bacteria; kingdom Bacillati; phylum Actinomycetota; class Actinomycetes; order Kitasatosporales; family Streptomycetaceae; genus Streptomyces; species Streptomyces sp. NPDC006197. The sequence continues at coordinate 38,204 of NZ_JBEXSZ010000018.1, forward strand.
ACACCGGGGTCGAGCGTGCCCGCAAGCCCCTCGGCGTCCACGCCGAGGACCGGGAGCCGGTCCAGGCGCGGCGTGCCGGCCTCGGTGCGGGCCAGGACCACGGTCGACCGCAGCACGTCCGTGGCCGTCTCCACCCCCGGGAGCTCGCGCACCCGCTCCGCCGTGGTGCCGGAGAAGGCGAGGTCGGCGGTGGTCGCGGCCCGCGCCTGTCCGGCGGCGGCCCGCTCCATGGTGGCGCCGGCCGAGAGCTGCACGAGGGCGAAGGAGGTGACGAGGACCACGGGCACGAGCGCGGCCCCGAGCCGGCGCGAGTGCGCGGCGGCACCGGCCGCGGTGAGCCGCCCGGCCGCGCCGCCGAACCACCGGAACGGGCGGTCCAGGACCGTCATCGCGGCCCGCGCGATCCACGGCCCGAGCAGCGCGCACCCGGCGACCAGCGTCACCGTGGCCGCCCCGGCTGCCGCGGCGGCCGCGTCGCCGCCCTGGAGCGTGGCCGTACCGGCCGAGGCCACGCCGAGCACGAGCAGCACGAGCCCGGCGACACGGCGGGCACCGCCCTTCCCCGCGCGGCCCGGCCGACGGGCCGCGAAGAGGACCACGAGCCGGGTGATGCCCACCACGAAGGCGGCGACGACGAGGACACCGGCGAACAGCCACGGCGGCGTGGGGAGTTCGAGGCCTTCCGGTACGACTCCGGTACGGGCCCGCAGCGCCGACCACAGCACCAGGAACACCGGCACGGACACGAGCGCGCCGAGCAGCGCCGCCGCGCCCGCCACCCGGGCCACCTCCCGGCCCGCCGCACCCCGCACCTGACGGGGCGTCGCGCCGACCGAGAGCAGCAGCTCCCGCTCGGCCGCGCGCTGTTGGAGGGCCTGCGCGACGAGCGAGGCGAGGACGAGGACGGCGACCAGGACGAGGGTTCCGGAGACGGCCGCGAGGAGCTGGAGGAGCTCCGTGCGCGCGGGCGGCGCGCCGAGGTGCTCCACGCCGCCCCGGCCGTTCCCGGTCAGCGCCCGGAGCGGCTGCCCCGCGGCTGCGTCCTGGAGTCCGGCGGCGTCCAGGGCGGCCCGTACGCGCGCGTGGAGGGTGTCCACGGGCACGCCGGGCTCGGCGAGGACTCCGACGGCGTCGACGGCACCGGGGTGCCCGGCGAGCCGCCGCGCCTCCCCCGCCGTGACGTAGAGCGCGGCCGGTCCCCCGGCGACGCCGACGACCCGGCGGCCGGCCACGGTGTCCCCGACGGCGGCGCCGAGACCGGCCCCCGCGACGGTCTCCCCGGCCTGCCGGGGCTCCCGCCCGTCGATCAACCGGTACGGGGCGAGCCGGGCCGCCTCCCAGGAACGCCCGGTGTACGCGCGCGACGCCGCACCCGCGGGACCCGCACCCCCTTCCCGTACGACGAACGTGTCGTCAGGCACCGCTTCCCGTACCCCCGGCACGGCCCGCAGGACGGCGACGGCCGCCTCGGGGACCCGTACCCGCTCGGTCAGGCCCACCGTCTCGGTCGTCGGCTCGCCGCCCCACGGCGTGGCCGTCCATCGGACCTCCTGGTCGCCGGCGACGACGACGGGCGCGGCGGCGTACCGCTCCACGCGCGCGTGGCCCAGTCCGGTGGAGCCCAGCGCGAGGGCCAGGGAGCCGAGCAGCGCGGTGGTGACGGCGACGGCCGCGAACACGGCGGCCCACGCCTTGCGGTGGGCCCGCAGCGACCGGGCGGCGAGCAGCCGCACGGCGGGGTTCGCGAGGCGGCTCACCGCGCCACCGCCGGGTGACGGCCGGCCGCGGCGCGGGCGCCGAGCGTCTCCCGCACGCCCGCCTCGTCCGGGTGGTCGAGGCGGGCGACGATCCGGCCCCGGTCCAGGAACACGACCTCGTCCGCCCAGGTGGCGGCCACCGGGTCGTGGGTGACGAGGACGACCGTGCGCCCCCGCTCGTCGACCGCGCGCCGCAGCAGGGCGAGGACCCCGGCCGCCGTGACCGGGTCGAGGGCGGCGGTCGGCTCGTCGGCGAAGACGACCTCGGGCTCGTCGATCAGGGCGCGGGCGATCGCCACCCGCTGCCGCTGGCCGCCGGAGAGGCTCTCGGGCCGGTCCTCGGCCCGGTCGGCGAGCCCCACGGCGTCGAGAGCGGCCAGGGCGCGGGCGTCGAGCGCCCGGCCTTCGCGGGCCCCGGCGAGGAGCAGCGGCAGGGTGACGTTCTCCCGCACGTTCAGGGCGGAGACGAGGTTGAGCGACTGGAACACGAAGCCGATCCGGTCCCGCCGGAGCCGGGTGAGACCGGCCGCCTTCAGGGTGGCGAGGTCGGTGCCCCCGATCCGTACCCGCCCGGCCGTCGGCCGTTCGAGCCCGGCCGCGCAGCGCAGCAGGGTGGACTTGCCGGAGCCCGACCGGCCCATCACGGCCACGAAGCGCCCGTGCGGCACGACCAGGTCGACCCCGTCCAGCGCGGGCGCCCCGCCTCCGTACGTGCGGCTCACCCCGTCCAGGGCCAGGGCGGCGCCGTTCTCCGTCACTACTGTCGTCGTCATGCCGACCACGCTAGAAAACCGCAGGTCACAGCGGTATGGAGCTGGCTGCCGCAGTGGGGGTGGAGCTAGCTCCACCCCCACCGGGGTTCAACGACGGCGGCGCGGGCCCTCGTCCTCGTCCTCGTGCGGGCCGAACAGCTCGTCCGCGAGGGTCGGCAGGTCGTCGAGCGGGGTCTCCTCCGCCCAGTCGGAGCGGCGGCGCGGCCGGCCGTTCTCGTCGAGCTGGGGCAGCTCCCGGGTCCGGTCGTTGTCCCCGTGCGGCTCGTTCCGCTCGTCGCGGAAGATGCCCGGCGGCACCCGGTCGGCGGGGTCGGACGCCCCGGCGCCCCGCACGGGAGGCAGCACGGCCGTCTCGTCGGCGGCCCGCGGGTCCCGGATCTGCGGCAGCACGGCGGTCTCGTCGGCAGCCCGCTGGTCCTGTACGGGAGGCAGCACGGCCGTCTCGTCGGCAGCCCGCGGGTCCCGGATCTGCGGCAGCACGGCGGTCTCCGCCTCCGGCCGCTCGACCGTCCCCGGCCGCTCGGCCGTCCCCGGCTTCACGACCGGCGTCTCCACGGTGACCTCGTCCGGCGAGACGGTCGGCGCGTCCGGCTTCACGAGCGGCGTCTCCAGGGTGACCTCGTTCGCCGACGCCTCCGTGGACCGGGCGGCACGAGCGGCCCGCTCCGCCGCGGCCGTCCGCTCGGCGGCGGCCTTCTCCGCGGCCGCCCGCTCCCGGGCCGCCTTCTCCCGGGCGGCCTTCGCGGCCTCGGCCCGTTCGGCGGCGGCCAGCTCCGCCGCGGCACGCTCGGCGGCCGCCCGTCCCGCCGCCGCCTTGGCCGCGGCCTCGGCGGCGAGCCTCTCCGCCGCGGCCTTCGCCGCCGCCTCCTCCGCCGCCTTCTCCGCCGCGGCGGCCTCGGCGGCCCGGCGGGCCTCCTCGGCACGGAGCAGGGCCTCCTCGGCCTTGCGCTGCTTCTCCAGGCGGCGCGCCTCGGCCTCGGCCCGCAGCCGGGCCTCCTCCTCGGCCTCCTTGCGGAGCCGTTCCTGCTCCTCCTGGCGGGCCTTCTCCTCGGCCGCGAGGCGCCGGCGCTCCTCCTCGGCGGCGAGCCTGGCCTCCTCGGCCCTGCGGCGGGCCTCCTCCGCCTGCCGTTCGGCCTCCAGACGGCGCGCCTCTTCCTCCTCGCGCCGCTTGCGCTCCTCCTCCTCGGCGCGGAGCTTGGCGAGCTGCTCCTGCCGCTCGCGCTCCAGGCGCTCCTCCTCGGCCTTGCGGGCGGCCTCTTCCTCCGCCAGGCGCCGGGCCTCCTCCTCGGCCTTCCGGCGGGCCTCCTCCGCGGCCTTCACCTCGGCCTCGGAGAGCGGCAGCACCCGGTCGAGCCGGTGGCGCACGACGGTGGTGACGGCCTCGGGCTCCTGCCCGGCGTCGACGACGAGGTAGCGGCCGGGGTCGGCGGCCGCGAGGGCCAGGAAACCGGCCCGTACGCGCGCGTGGAACTCCGGCGGCTCGGACTCCAGCCGGTCGGGCGCCTCGGTGAACCGTTCCCGCGCGGTCTCCGGGGAGACGTCCAGGACCACCGTCAGGTGCGGCACGAGACCGTCGGTCGCCCAGCGCGAGATGCGGGCGATCTCGGTCGGGGACAGGTCACGGCCCGCGCCCTGGTAGGCCACGGACGAGTCGATGTACCGGTCGGAGAGGACCACCGCGCCCCGCTCCAGGGCCGGACGGACCAGGGAGTCGACGTGCTCGGCGCGGTCGGCCGCGTACAGCAGGGCCTCGGCCCGGTTCGAGAGCCCCGCCGACGACACGTCGAGGAGGATCGAGCGGAGCCGCTTGCCGATCGGCGTGGCCCCCGGCTCACGGGTGACGACGACCTCGTGGCCCTTGGCGCGGATCCACTCGGCGAGCGCCTGGACCTGCGTGGACTTCCCGGCGCCGTCGCCGCCCTCCAGGGCGATGAAGAAACCGGTCGGGGAGGGCGCCTGGACCGGGTCGGAGCCGCGCAGCGCGTCGCGCAGGTCGCGGCGGAGCGGGACGCCCGCCCGGTCGTCGGTCTTCGCGAGGACGAGCGCGGCGACCGGAAGCAGCAGGGCGCCCACGAGGGCGAGCGTGAAGGCGGCGCCGCCGTGCGCGAAGACGAACTCCCCGGAGGCGAGCCGGTGCGGCCCGATCGCGGCGGCGAGCAGCGGGGCGGCGAGCGCGCCGAGGCCCATGGCGACGCGTGCGGTGGCCTGGAGGTGCTCGGTGGTCCGGGCCCGGCGGGGCTCCTCGGTCTCCTGGTCGATCAGGGTGTGGCCGGTGTTGGCCGCGACCCCGGCGGCGTACCCGGCGAGGACGGCGAGGAACAGCACGGTCGCCGTGTCCGGGACCAGGCCCATCGCGATCAGGGCGACGCCGGTGACGGTGACGGCGAGGGCCAGCAGCCGGCGCCGGGACAGGACCGGCAGGACGGAGCCCGCGGTGCGGATGCCGACGGCAGTGGCGCCGCCGAGCGCCAGGATCAGGAGGGCGTACGTGACGGGCCCGCCGCCCAGGTCGTACGCGTGGAGCACGGCGAGGGACGCGGCCGCGGCGATCGCCCCGGCGACGGTGGCGGAGGCGAGGACGAGCAGCGGCAGGGCGCCGGTGCGGCCCTTCCCCTCGCCCTCGGTCTTCCGGGCCGGCCTGCGCAGGCCCTCCAGGGGCGAGCGGGGCCGGGGCGTCTCCCCGCCGGGCAGCGCCATCGCGTACAGGGCGGTGACGGAGGCGGCGAACAGTCCGGCGGAGACGTACGAGCCGAGGGCCGCCTGGTGCAGCGTGAACCAGTCGATCCCGGCGCCGAGCAGGTTCCCGACGAGGGTGGCGACGAGCAGCACGGCGGCCGCGGCGGGGACGGCGAGGAAGCCGGTCCGCAGGGACAGCCGGCGCAGCGCGCCGAGGTGGTCGGGCAGCGGCCGCACGGCGGCGCCCTCCAGGGGCGGGGCGGGCAGCAGCGCGGGCGCGGCTCCCTCGCGGCCCACGGTCCAGAGCCGCTCGGCCGCGCCGGTGACGAAGACGGTGCCGAGCAGGTACCAGAGGGCGCTGTCGGGGGTCCAGTCGATCCACAGCGGGGCGATGACGAGCAGCGCGATCCGCGCCCCGTCGGCGCCGATCATGGTCCAGCGCCGGTCGAGCGGGCCACTGGGCCCGGTGAGCGCGGTCAGCGGCCCGAGGAGGACGGCCCCGAAGAGGACCGAGGCCAGCAGGCGGGCGCCGACGACGGCGGCCACGGCGAACGCGGCCCCCCGGTAGCCGCCTCCGAGCGCGCCCTCGGCGACGGCCGCCTGATAGCCGAGCAGGACGAGGACGAGGAGGGCGAGGGCGTCACCGGTGCTGCCGACCAGGTGGGCGCCCCACAGCCTGCGCAGCGGCTGATGGCGCAAGAGGGCGCGTACGGCGCGCTCCCGGGAATCCGCGACGAGTGCGGCGTCGGAATCGCCCAGGTGGTCTGGCTGCTCTGCTCGCGTCATCCGTCCACCCTATCCGGACGGCCTTGCTCCCCGCGGCCCGCACTCGAACAAACGTGGGAGGGCGGAAGCACCGCTCCCGCCCTCCCACCAAGCCCCTTCGGGGACTACTCCGGCTTGGCCGCCGCCGTCTTCCTGGCCGCGGTCGTCTTCTTCGCCGTCGTGGTCTTCGCCGTCGTGGTCTTCGCGGCCGTCTTCTTGGCGGCGGTGGTCTTCTTCGCCGCCGTCTTCGTGGCCGTCTTCTTCGCCGCGGTCTTCTTCGCCGGGGCCTTCTTGGCGGCCTTCTTCGCCGGCCCCTTGGCCCGCTTCTCGGCGAGCAGCTCGTAGCCGCGCTCCGGCGTGATCGTCTCCACGCTGTCGCCGGTGCGCAGGGTGGCGTTGGTCTCGCCGTCCGTCACGTACGGGCCGAACCGCCCGTCCTTGACGACCACGGGCTTCTCGCTGACCGGGTCGGTGCCCAGCTCCTTCAGCGGCGGCTTGGCCGCGGCCCGGCCCCGCTGCTTCGGCTGGGCGTAGATCGCGAGCGCCTCTTCGAGGGTGATCGTGAAGAGCTGCTCCTCGTCGGTGAGCGACCGCGAGTCCGTGCCCTTCTTCAGGTACGGGCCGTAGCGGCCGTTCTGCGCGGTGATCTCGACGCCCTCGGCGTCCGTGCCGACGACCCGCGGAAGGGACATCAGCCGGAGCGCGTCCTCCAGGGTGACCGTGTCCAGGGACATCGACTTGAAGAGGGAGGCCGTGCGCGGCTTCACCGCGTTCTTGCCGGTCTTCGGGGTGCCCTCGGGCAGGATCTCCGTCACGTACGGGCCGTAGCGGCCGTCCTTGGCGACGATCTGGTGGCCGCTGACCGGGTCGGTGCCCAGCTCGAAGTCGCCGCTCGGCTTGGCGAGCAGCTCCTCGGAGTACTCGACGGTGAGCTCGTCGGGCGCCAGGTCGGCCGACACGTCGGCCTTCTGGTAGCCCTCCTGGTCCTTCTCGCCGCGCTCGATGTACGGGCCGTACTTGCCGACGCGGAGCACGATGCCGTTGCCGACGGGGAAGGAGGAGATCTCGCGGGCGTCGATGGCGCCGAGGTCGGTGACGAGCTCCTTGAGGCCGCCGAGGTGGTCGCCGTCGCCGTTCCCGGCGTCCGCCGCGCCGCCCGTCCGGCCGGTCTCGCCCTCGCCGAAGTAGAAACGCTTCAGCCACGGCACGGACTGCGCCTCGCCGCGCGCGATGCGGTCGAGGTCGTCCTCCATGCGGGCGGTGAAGTCGTAGTCGACGAGCCGCCCGAAGTGCTTCTCCAGCAGGTTGACGACGGCGAAGCTCAGGAAGGACGGGACGAGCGCCGTGCCCTTCTTGAAGACGTAGCCGCGGTCGAGGATGGTGCCGATGATCGAGGCGTACGTCGACGGGCGGCCGATCTCGCGCTCTTCCAGCTCCTTGACCAGCGAGGCCTCGGTGTAGCGGGCCGGCGGCTTGGTCGCGTGGCCGTCCGCCGTGATCTCCTCGGCGGTCAGCGCGTCGCCCTCGGCGACCTGCGGCAGGCGCCGCTCGCGGTCGTCGAGCTCCGCGTTCGGGTCGTCGGCCCCCTCCACGTACGCCTTCATGAAGCCGTGGAAGGTGATCGTCTTGCCGGAGGCGCTGAACTCGGCGTCACGGCCGTCGGCGGCGGTGCCGCCGATCTTCACGGTGACCGAGTTCCCGGTCGCGTCCTTCATCTGGGAGGCGACGGTCCGCTTCCAGATCAGCTCGTACAGCTTGAACTGGTCACCCGTGAGACCGGTCTCGGCGGGAGTGCGGAAACGATCACCCGAAGGCCGGATCGCCTCGTGCGCCTCCTGCGCGTTCTTCACCTTGCCCGCGTAGACACGCGGCTTCTCCGGCAGGTAGTCGGCGCCGTACAGCTGCGTGACCTGCGCCCGGGCCGCCGCCACGGCGGTGTCGGAGAGGATCGTGGAGTCCGTACGCATGTAGGTGATGAAGCCGTTCTCGTACAGCTTCTGCGCCACCTGCATGGTCGCCTTCGCACCGAAGCCCAGCTTGCGGCTCGCCTCCTGCTGGAGGGTCGTGGTCCGGAAGGGGGCGTACGGGGAGCGGCGGTACGGCTTCGACTCGACCGAGCGCACCGAGAACGCCGTGTCGGCGAGCGCTGCGGCGAGGGCCCGCGCGTTCGTCTCGTCCAGGTGGAGCACGTTCGCGGTCTTCAGCTGCCCGTCGGCGCCGAAGTCCCGGCCCTGCGCGACACGCTTGCCGTCGACCGTCGCGAGGCGCGCGACCAGCGAGGACGGGTCGGAGGCGTCACCGGTGCGGCCGGTGCCGAAGGTGCCGGTGAGGTCCCAGTACTCGGCGGAGCGGAAGGCGATGCGCTCGCGCTCCCGCTCGACGACGAGACGGGTGGCGACGGACTGCACGCGGCCGGCGGACAGCCGCGGCATGACCTTCTTCCACAGGACCGGCGAGACCTCGTAGCCGTACAGGCGGTCGAGGATGCGGCGGGTCTCCTGGGCGTCGACCATGCGCTGGTTCAGCTCGCGCGGGTTGGCGACGGCCTCGCGGATCGCGTCCTTGGTGATCTCGTGGAAGACCATCCGGTGGACCGGGACCTTGGGCTTCAGGACTTCCTGGAGGTGCCACGCGATGGCCTCGCCCTCGCGGTCCTCATCGGTGGCGAGGAAGAGTTCGTCGGACTCGGCAAGGAGCTCCTTGAGCTTCCTGACCTGCGCCTTCTTGTCGGCGTTGACGACATAGATGGGCTGGAAGTCGTGCTCGACGTCGACCCCGAGGCGGCGCACCTCGCCGGTGTACTTCTCCGGCACCTCGGCGGCGCCGGAGGGGAGGTCGCGGATGTGCCCGACGCTCGCCTCGACCACGTAGCCGGGGCCGAGGTAGCCCTTGATCGTCTTCGCCTTGGCAGGCGACTCGACGATGACGAGTCGGCGGCCGCCGTGTGCGGTCTCGCTGGTCGGGGACAACTTCGCTCTTCTCTCCGGATCGACACTCTCTGGCACGTACGGCACTGGCACGCACGGCAGCGCACGGACGGTGACGCTCCCGTCGCTGCGGAGTGTGACGGTACAACCCGCCCCCGTGTCAAACGGCAAAAGCCCGCAACGGCCACTCGAACGGTAACCCGAGTCCTGGCATTCCTGCCGCCCGGACTCCCGGTCGGGCGGGGCGGAGGACATCTCGGAGAGATCACAAACAAACCGGGAGCAGCCCCCGGACCGGAGCCGGAGCCGGGCTCGGCACGTGGTGCGGACCCGGGTTCGGAGGCGGGTTCGGACCCGGGTTCGGAGCCGGGTTCAGAGCCGGCCGAAGCACCAGACGCCGAGGAGGAGGAAGGCGGCGCCGGCGAGGCTCGTCAGCGCGACGGCGGCACGCGGGGGGACCCCGTACGCCACGGGCTCGCGGTGCAGCGCCCGTACGGTGGTCCACAGCAGCAGCGCGCCTCCGAACAGCGTGAACGCCGCCCCCGCGAAGATCGCCGGCCCGCTCTCCATGCCCGTACCCCGTTCCGTTCACGTGCGGCGTTCGCCTCTCGCGGCCGAGGCTGACAGCCCCGGGCATCGGGGGCGCGAACTCCGGGTGAACGGAGCGGGCCGGGACCGTACGGGTTCACGACCGGGCTCGTACGGGTTCACGAAGATGGCCGGTAGTGGCCCGCTCCCGGGGCCCCCTCCCCCCACCCCTCCCCTCCCCCTTTCCTCTCCCGCCGTGTGACATCCCTCGTCACATCACGTCGAGCGTGGCCCGGCGTCGGCTCCCCCGCTCGAAGACGGCGAGGAGGACGACGGCGAGCAGCGCCCACCCGGCGCCGACGGCGAGCTCGGCCCCGAGCAGGTGACCGTCCAGGCCGGCGCCGGCGGTCAGCCCGCGCGCCGCGTCCGCCGCGTGTGTGAGCGGCAGCAGCTCACCGGCGGCCCGCATCCACTCCGGCAGCGTCTCCCGGGGCACGGCGGCGCCGGTCAGGAGCAGCAGCCCGGAACTGGCCACGTTCGACACCAGGAACACGTCGCGGAAGCGCAGCCCGAGCGCCCCGAGCGCGAGCCCGAAGGCCGAGCAGGCGCCCGCCGCGACGAGCAGCACCAGACCCAGCCCGGGCAGCGCCCCGGCGGGCACGGGCAGCCCGAGGACGAGGGCGGCGGCGGTGAGCACGAAGGCGCTGACGAACAGCCCGTTGAGGACGTACGGGAGAGCTCGCCCGAGCCACAGCGGGACCCTGTGGCGGGGGGAGAGCAGGACGGCCCCGAGGGTGCCGTACCGGCGCTCGTTGGAGACGGCCATCGTGCCGCCGTACACGCAGGAGGCGGAAGCTGCGAGGACGGCGTTGCCGACAAGGTGGAAACGATCGTCGGCGACACCCAGTTCCCTGCCCAGGAAGACGAAGAAGAAAACCTGGAGAAGCGGTCCGACCAGCAGCGTTCCGATGAACATCGGCGGGGTCGTCCAGTTGAACAGGGCGCGGTACGAGATCGCCCCGCCGACCACGAGCAGCCGGGAGGAGGCATGGAAGCGGAAGCCGAGGAGACGGTACCGGAAGCGGAACATCCGACGGTGGCCTTTCAGGCGAGGGCGAGGGTGGCGGCGGCGCGGGCCCGGCGCTCCACGCGCCCGAGGACGAGGACGGCGGCGAGGGCGTATCCGGCGCCGAGCGCGACGGCGGTAAGCATCGGCGTGATCACGTCGCCGCCGGAGGTCGCCGCGTGCACGGCCCGCGCGCCCCAGGTCGTGGGCAGCGCCCAGGAGATCGGGCGGGTCCAGACGGGCAGCACGGTGACGGGCACGAGCAGCCCGGACAGCAGCCAGACGGGCGTGTCGAGCGGGTTGGCGAGGGCGTTGGCGTTGCGGAGCAGCACGAAGGTGGCGGCGAGCAGCAGCCCCGTCATGCCGAGGACGAGGACGCACACCGGGACGGCGGCGAGGAAGAGCAGCGGGTGCGCGAAGTCGAGCGGCACGTCGAAGAGCAGCACGCCCCACAGGACGGTCGCGCCCATCGCGTACGTGCCGATGACGGCGGTCGCGAGGGTGATGGGGAGGAGGACGAGCGCGAGCGGCGTGGGTGCGACGACCAGGGTCTCCAGGGTGCCGAGCCAGCGCTGGTTCTGCACCGCGCCGCCCGAGCCGAAGAGGACCGAGCCCCAGATGCCCATGAGTCCGGCCCCGACGGAGGCGGTGAGCAGCCGGTCCGGGTCTCCGGCGGCGCGGAACAGGTAGACGGCGAGGGTGGCGTAGACGAGCGGGACGAGGACGGCGAAGGTGATCTCGATCGGGGAGCGCGACATGTACGAGACGTGGGTGCGCACTCCGACGAGGATCAGTCGCGGGAGGCGCGTCATGCGGCCGCCTCCTCGGCTTCGGTCCCGAGGCCGGCCGTCTCCTCCACGATCGCGATGTAGGCGTCCTCCAGGGACGGTTCGCGGCTCGTGACCCGGCCGATCCGTACGCCGTCGAGTGCGGCGAGGACGGGTCCGTGCAGGTCGGAGGCGCCGCGGCCGGTCTGTACGGTGACCGTCTGCAGGGCTCCCCGGTCCTCCGTCGACACGCCCCGCACGCCGGGCACGCGCCGTACCCGGTCGAGCCGCTCCTCGTCCACGCCGTACGCCTCGATCTCCAGCACGTCCCGTCCCCGTACGAGGGACTTGAGGCTGTCGGGGGTGCCGAGGGCGCGGATGCGGCCGCCCGCGATGACGGCGATCCGGTCGCAGAGCTCGTCGGCCTCGGCCATGTAGTGGGTGGTGAGGAGGACGGTGGTGCCGGCGGCGGCCAGGTCGGCGACCGTGCGGCGCAGGTCGCGGGCGGCGACGGGGTCGACGCCGATGGACGGTTCGTCGAGGAAGAGGACGTCGGGGTGGTGGAGCAGTCCACGGGCGATGTGGAGGCGCTGGCGCATGCCGCGCGAGTACCCCTCGACGCGTTCCTTCTCCCGGCCCACCAGGCCGACGCGGTCGAGGAGTTCGGCGATGCGCCGCTTCTGCTCGCGCGCCGGGACGCCGTACAGCTCGGCGAAGTAGCGGAGGTTGTCGAGGGCGGAGAGCCGGTCGTACAGGCCCCGGTCGCCACCGAAGACGTATCCGATCCTGCGGCGTACGGCGACGGGGTCGCGGGCCACGTCGTGGCCGAACACCCGGGCCGTGCCGGAGGTCGGCAGCAGCAGGGTGTTGAGCATCTTGATGGTGGTGGTCTTGCCGGCGCCGTTGGGCCCGAGCAGGCCGAACAGCTCCCCCGGCGCCACCTCGAAGGTGACCCCGCGCACGGCCTCGGTCTCGGTCCGCCGGGCCCTCGGCCACCCGGTCCGGCTGGTGTAGGTGCGGCGCAGCGCGTCCGCCTCGATTGCGAGCATGCGCCGGACGGTAGGGGCCGGCGGAAGGGCCGGGCCATCGATTCGGAAGGCCCCGAATCGTCGGGCCGCGACCCCGAGTCCTCGGGTCACGGCCCGAATCGTCAGGCCGCGGCGGTGAGGACGTTCTCTCCGGCGAGCAGCGCGAGCAGTGAACGGCCCGTGTCCGTCAGCTGGTAGTACACGGAGCGCCCGACGCGGTGGCGGGTCACGACGCCGGCCTCCGCGAGCACCGACAGGTGTTCGGAGACCGTGCTGGGTGCGAGACCGAGCCGGTCGGCGAGCCCGGCGGTGGTCAGGGGACCGCCCAGTTCGCGCAGGACCGCCGCCCGGCCCCGGCCGAGCATCAGACCGAGCCGGTCCTCGGCGACGGGCTCGGCCGGTTCGCGCAGGGCGGCGGCGCCCCGGGCCTGGAAGCTGAGCGCGAAGACCTCGGGGTCGTCGGTGGAGTAGAGCCTGCAGCCCTCCGCGAAGACCAGCGGCACGAGGACGAGGCGGCGCTCACCGGGGGCGTACTCGGCGTCGATGTACTTGGTCAGTTCGAGTACGGGCGGCTCCCACCGTCCCCGCGTCTCCAGGCCCGCGAACAGCGCGTCGACGCCCTCGGTCGCGAACGTCCTGGCCCGGACGAGCACCTCGTCCTCGACGAGCCGGCGCATCGTCGGCCAGTACGGCTCGATCGCGCCTTCCCACCAGGCCGCGTACGCGTCGGCGAGCGCCGCGCAGGCGGCCTCCGGGTCCTTCAGATAGGGCTGGAGGAAGGGCGCGTCGGCCATGCCGGGGTAGCACTCGGCCGCCTGGGCGCGGACGAACTCCGGGTCGGTGGCCCGCAGCGCGGCGAGCTCCTCGTGGACGTGGACCGTGCCGAACGGCCGGGGCAGCAGGAAGTCGGAGACCTGGCCGCGCTCCCTGACGAACAGGTCCCACAGCGGGCGGAGCCGGTCGTCCTCGCGCCACACCTCGCGCGCCTGCCCCACCCACTCCTGGTACGGCCAGGAGGGGTGGCGCCACGGCAGCGCGAGGTGTGCCGCGCAGAACGCGTCGCGCAGCGGGCTGATCGCGATCCGGGTCGCCCCGAGCGAGGCCTCGTCCAGCTCGATCCGTATCAAGCACCGCTCCCCTCGGGCGCGGGCAGCAGGGAGTCGGGGATCAGGAAGCCCTCCTCGACGAGCAGCCGGATCGCCTGCGGGGTGCGGTCCCGCAGCATGACCGGGTCCTCGCCCATCAGCTGTCCGATCGCGTCGAGGATGCGGCCGGCGCTGAGCGTGCCGTCGCACACGCCGGCGAACCCGGCGCCGACGTGGTCGACCTTGGTGGCCCGGCGCATGCCGCGGTTCTGCCGGAGCACCACGTGCTCCGGGTCCTCGGCGCCCGGCAGCCCGACCTGCTCCTGCACCACCTCGGGGGCGAGCGTGAACCGGTCGGCGAGGAGCGCGGCGTCGTCGTGGCCGCGCAGGTAGTCCTGGCGCTCGAAGTGGGCGCGGACGGTGGGGCCGAGGGGCTGCTCGACGGGGTGCGGCCACTCCTCGATGAGGATCGAGGGCTCGACCGCTCCGGAGGCCACGGCCTCGTTGCGCCGGATCGTGATCCAGCCGAAGCCGACCGCGCGGGTCTTGCTCGCCTCGAACTCGTCGAGCCAGCGGTCGTACGCCGCCCGGTAGGCGTCCGGGTCGCCGCGGTGGTCTCCGCTGTCGCGCAGCCACAGCTCCGTGTACTGGGTGATGTCCTGGACCTCGCGCTGCACGATCCAGGCGTCGCAGCCGCGCGGCACCCAGGACCGCAGCCGCTCCTGCCACTCCTCGCCCTCGACGTGCTGCCAGTTGGCGAGGAACTGGGCGTATCCGCCGTCGTTGAGCCGCTCCCCGGCCTGCTGCACGAGCGTGCGGCACAGGTCGTCGCCGCTCATCCCGCCGTCCCGGTAGGTGAGCCCGGCGCCGGGGGAGATCACGAACGGCGGGTTGGAGACGATCAGGTCGTACGTGTCGCCGTCGACGGGCTCGAAGAGCGAGCCGGTCCGCAGCTCGGCCTCCCGGGCCCCGGAGAGGGCGAGGGTGAGCCGGGTGAAGTCCAGGGCGCGCGGGTTGAGGTCGGTGGCGGTGACCAGGGTGGCGTGCTGGGCGGCGTGGAGCGCCTGGATGCCGGAGCCGGTGCCGAGGTCGAGTGCGGAGGAGACCGGCGTGCGGACCGTGATGCCGGCGAGGGTGGTGGAGGCGCCGCCGACGCCGAGGACGACTGCTGCGTCTGCCTGGCGGCCGTTCTTCCCGCTGCCTCCGGCGCCGCCGACGGCGCAGCCCAGGTCGGAGACGATGAACCAGTCCTCGCCGTCCGGCCCGCCGTACGGCCGGACGTCGACCGTGGCGAGCACGGTGTCGTCCTCGCGGACCACCCAGCCGTCGTCGAGGGCCTCCTCCAGCGGGAGCGCGGCGGCGGCCCGGGCGGCCGTGACGGGCTCCTGGAGCAGGAAGAGCCGGACGAGGGTCTCCAGCGGGGAGTCGCCGCGGGTGGCGCGCAGGGCGGGCACGGTCTCGCTGCGGGCGAGCGCCGCGTAGGCCGGGGCGCCGAGCAGGTCGAGCAGTCCGTCGGCGGTGAAGTCGGCGGCGAGCAGCGCCTCGCGCAGACGGGCGGCGTGCGCGGGCACCGGGAGGCGGGGAGGGAGGCTGGTCGTACTCACCGCTCCATTGTGACGGCCGCCACCGACATCCGGGCTGCCGACCCGGCGGCGCGCGGCCGATCGCCGCGGGCGCCGGGCCGACCGGCCCTCGGTTCGCCTACTCGCTCTTGCCGACCGTGGACTTCTTGGTCGGCTTGGCGGACGCCTTCTTGGTCGGGTTCGTGGAACCGGAGTCCGAGTCGGAATCGGAGTCGGAGTCGGAAGTGGCGTCGGAGGTGGCGCCGGCGTTCGGGGAGGCGGAGGTCTTCGGCGGGACCGAGGCCGTGGGCTTCTGGCAGCCGGGCTGCTTGGCCATCGCCTGGCCCAGCTCGCCGTCCTCCAGCTTGGACAGGGCGTTCTGGTCCATCTTCTCGATCTTGGTCAGGCCGTCGGCGACGCCCTGGAGGCCGTCCGCGAACTTCTGCTGGTTCGTCGGGTCCAGCGCGTCGACCTGCTTCTTGAGCCCCTCGTAGGCCACGGCGGTGTCGTTGAGCTCCTTGATCGCGTCCTTCTGGACCTTCTCGCCGTTCTCGACGGGCGGGGCGCCGGCGGCCTCGACGGCCTTGGCGAGGGCCCGGTCGGCGTTCGCGATGTCCTGGAACGCCTTCGAGTCGGCGGCCTGGATCTCGGCCGGCTTGCTGTCGGCAGCGGTCGAGATGATGATCTGGTGGGCGTCGGCCCGCTTCTGGATCTGGGGCTTCGCCTGGTCGCAGAACGTCTTCGCCCAGTCACCCACCTTGTCGCCCTCGTCGTCGCTGCAACCGGCCAGCGCGAGCACCAGTACCGCGCCGCCGGACAGTGCGGCCGCAAGCTTCTTGTTCAACGGATCGGTCCCTTCCAAGGCTCTCGGCCCCGGAACATACACGCCGAACGGGCTACTTCCACTTTTCGTACGACTGAATCGTCCCATATTGCAGTCTTTTGAACCAAGGGATGAGTCCCCCGACCGACCCGGAAACCCCCGGTAATGAGACGGACGCCACGTCAGGAGATCGCCACCGTCCGCCTCTTGGAGGCCCGGACCGCGCCCACCACGACGAGGAGCGCGACCGCCGCGACCGCCGCCCGCAGCCCGGCGCTCGCGTCGCCGCCGTAGCTGAACCGCACGACCGCCGGGGCGATCAGCAGCGCGACCAGGTTCATCACCTTCAGGAGCGGATTGATCGCCGGACCCGCCGTGTCCTTGAACGGGTCGCCGACCGTGTCCCCGATGACGGTCGCCTCGTGCGCCTCACTGCCCTTGCCGCCGTGGTTCCCGTCCTCGACCAGCTTCTTCGCGTTGTCCCAGGCGCCACCGGAGTTGGCGAGGAAGACCGCCATCAGCGCGCCCGCCCCGATCGCCCCGGCCAGGTACGCGCCGAGCGCGCCGACCCCGAGCGCGAAGCCGACCGCGATCGGGGCCATCACGGCGAGCAGCCCGGGTGTGGCGAGTTCGCGCAGCGCGTCCTTGGTGCAGATGTCGACGACCCGCCCGTACTCGGGCTTCTCGGTGAAGTCCATGATCCCGGGGTGCTCGCGGAACTGCCGCCGCACCTCGTAGACGACCGAACCGGCCGAGCGGGACACCGCGTTGATCGCGAGCCCCGAGAAGAGGAAGACGACCGCCGCGCCGAGGATCAGGCCGAAGAGGTTGTTGGGCTGCGAGATGTCCATCGAGAGCGTCACCTCGCCGGCCTTCACGCCGAACTCCCCGACGTCGGCGACCGAGGTCGCGATGGCGTCCCGGTACGAGCCGAAGAGCGCCGAGGCCGCCAGGACGGCGGTAGCGATGGCGATGCCCTTGGTGATGGCCTTCGTGGTGTTGCCGACGGCGTCCAGGTCGGTGAGCACCTGCGCGCCCGCCCCCGTGACGTCCCCGGACATCTCCGCGATGCCCTGGGCGTTGTCGGCGACCGGGCCGAAGGTGTCCATGGCGACGATCACCCCGACGGTGGTGAGCAGCCCCGTCCCGGCGAGGGCCACCGCGAACAGCGCCAGCATGATCGAGGCACCGCCGAGCAGGAACGCCCCGTA
Organism: Streptomyces sp. NPDC006197; assembly: GCF_040613865.1. Classification (NCBI taxonomy): domain Bacteria; kingdom Bacillati; phylum Actinomycetota; class Actinomycetes; order Kitasatosporales; family Streptomycetaceae; genus Streptomyces; species Streptomyces sp. NPDC006197. The sequence goes on from NZ_JBEXSZ010000018.1 coordinate 55,172, forward strand.
GACGGTGAGCCCGATCAGCAGGGCCGTGTAGACGGCGGACTCCATGCCGAGCGCCACGCCCGCGAGGACGACGGTCGCCGGGCCGGTGAGGGAGGACTTGCCGATGTCCCTGACCGGCCGCCGGCTCGTCTCGGTGAAGTAGCCGGTGAGCTGCTGGATGAGCGCGGCGAGGACGATGCCGAGCGCGACCGCGACCAGGGCGAGGACCCGCGGGTCGCCGCCGTGGGCGCGGATGCCCGGCTCGGTGACGCCTTCGAGCTCGGCGTACGAGGACGGGAGGTAGACGAAGGCGGCGACGGCGACGCCCACCAGCGAGATGACCGCCGAGACCAGGAAGCCGCGGTTGATCGCGCTCATCCCGCCGCGGTCGGCGCGCCGCGGGGCGACCGTGAGGATGCCGATCACGGCGGTGACCACGCCGATCGCCGGCACCATCAGGGGGAACGCGAGGCCATGGTCGCCGAAGGCCGCCTTGCCGAGGATGAGCGCGGCGACCAGGGTCACGGCGTACGACTCGAAGAGGTCGGCCGCCATGCCGGCGCAGTCGCCGACGTTGTCGCCCACGTTGTCGGCGATGGTGGCGGCGTTGCGCGGGTCGTCCTCGGGGATGCCCTGCTCGACCTTGCCGACGAGGTCGGCGCCGACGTCGGCGGCCTTGGTGAAGATCCCGCCGCCCACCCGCATGAACATGGCGATGAGCGCGGCGCCGAGTCCGAATCCCTCCAGGACCTTGGGCGCGTCGGCGGCGTAGACGAGGACGACGCAGGCGGCCCCGAGCAGCCCGAGGCCGACCGTGCACATGCCGACGACCCCGCCCGTACGGAACGCGATCCGCATGGCCCGGTGCGCGACCTCGTTCAGGTCCCTCTCGGGTTCGCCCGGCGACGGCGTGGCCTCCCTGGCCGCGGCGGCCACCCGCACGTTGGCCCGTACGGCGAGCCGCATGCCGAGGTAGCCGGTGACCGCCGAGAAGAGCGCCCCGACCAGGAAGAACAGGGAACGTCCTGCCCGCTGCGACCAGTTGTCGGCCGGCAGCAGCATCAGCAGGAAGAACACGGCGGCCGCGAAGACGGCGAGGGTCCGCAGCTGCCGCGCGAGGTAGGCGTTGGCGCCCTCCTGCACCGCGGCGGCGATCTCCTTCATCCTCTCGGTGCCCTCACCGGCCGCGAGCACCTGGCGGACGAGGAGCCGCGCGACGACCAGTGCGGCGAGGGCGACGGCCGCGACGACGACCACGATCGTCCGGTTCCCGCTCGTGAGCACCGCCGCGGCGAGAGTTGTGGGGTACATGGAGACGGATCATAGGGAGACAAGACGGTACATACGGGGATGCACCAATTCGTGGGCGAGGACACCCGGAGCGGGGGGCCGGAGAAAGACCGGGGGAAGACCGGGGGAAGACCGGAAAGGCGTCGGCACAAGAGAAGCACCGGCACAAGAGAAGAGGCCCTGCGGTCGCAGGGCCTCTTCTCTCAGCGCGTGTACGGGTCAGGTCCCGCCCGCGTACGGGTCAGGACAGGACGTCCGCCGAGTTCACCGGCCACGTCATCCGGATGGTGCCGCCGTCCTGGCCGGCGCTCACCTCGACGTCGTCGACGAGCCCGCGGATCACCGCGAGCCCCATCTCGTCCTCGCCGTCGGCGTCGTCGAAGTCCTCGGCCGGGGCCGCGGCCCGCGCGCCGGGGACACCGGCCGCGTCGGCCGCCGCCACCCCCGCACCCGGCACCTCGTCGCCGACCTCGATGGAGAACGTCTTCTCCTCCTCGGTCAGGACGACCCGGATGGGGGTCGTGACGTCGTTGCTGCGATGCAGCCCGACCGCACGGGAACAGGCCTCACCCACAGCGAGACGCACCTCGTCGAGGACCGCCTCGTCCACACCCGCCCGGCGCGCGACCGCGGCCGCCACCAGGCGGGCCGTACGGACGTGCTCCGGCTGAGCGCTGAAGCGGAGTTCAACGGTGGCCATGCGAACCCCCTGGGCTCAGTCGACGGCGTTGACGGCCTCGTCGACCGAGGTGTGGATCGGGAACACCTTGGTGAGGCCCGTGATCCGGAAAATCTTCAGAATGCGCTCCTGGTTGCAGACCAGACGCAGCGAGCCCTCGTGCGCGCGAACGCGCTTCAGGCCGCCGACGAGCACACCGAGGCCGGTGGAGTCGAGGAAGTCCACGCCCTCCATGTCGACGACCAGGTGGTAACTGCCGTCGTTCACCAACTCGACCAACTGCTCGCGCAGCTTGGGCGCGGTATACACATCAATCTCGCCACCGACCTCGACGACCGTACGGTCACCACCAGCGCCGGACACATTGCGAGTCGACAGGGACAGGTCCACGGATCCTCCAGCACCTTGCTATCGGGCGATCGTTCCCTCGTGTCTCCGGGGCGGAGCCGAGGAACGGAACGCCAGCCGCGATGGCATTCAATCACTTACCAGCAGCCATGCACGACGCCTTGGAAGCATTGTCCGTCATGGCAGTGACACACTCGGTGCCGATGGCCAAGAATCACCGCCCCCGTCGTCCGGCCGGGGAAACGGGCAGCCGCCCCTCTCCCGGCATGGTCCTTGACCGGCTCTCCTCGGGCGAGAGCCGGGCCGCGCGCATCACTCATACGGAGCACATGCCCGCCCGGGAGGGCCGTCATGCCGTCTGGCCGCACCGCATCCGCCCGGAGGTGATCGCGGCGATCCAGGAGGCCGGGATCGAGCACCCCTGGGCCCACCAGGCGGAGGCCGCGGAGCACGCCCTGGACGGCGAGTCCGTGGTGATCGCCACGGGCACCGCCTCGGGCAAGTCGCTCGCCTACCTCGCCCCCGTCCTCAGCACCCTCCTGGACGGCGCGGAGGCCCCGAACGGCCGAGGCACCACCGCCCTCTACCTCGCCCCCACCAAGGCCCTCGCGGCCGACCAGCGGCGCGCCGTACGGGAACTGGCCGCCCCGCTCGGCAACCGGATCCGCCCCGCCGTCTACGACGGCGATACGCCGTTCGAGGAACGCGAGTGGGTCCGGCAGTACGCGAACTACGTGCTGACCAACCCCGACATGCTGCATCGGGGCATCCTCCCCTCCCACCCCAGGTGGTCCTCCTTCCTGCGCTCCCTGCGCTATGTCGTGATCGACGAGTGCCACACCTACCGGGGGGTCTTCGGCTCCCACGTCGCCCAGGTGCTGCGCCGCCTGCGCCGCGTCTGTGCCCGGTACGGCTCCGAACCGGTCTTCCTCCTCGCCTCGGCCACCTCCGCCGAACCGGCCCGGGCCGCCGGCCGCCTCACCGGCCTGCCGGTCACCGAGGTCTCCGACGACGCCTCCCCGCGCGGCGAGCTGGTCTTCGCCCTCTGGGAGCCGCCGCTGACCGAGCTGCAGGGCGAGCGCGGCGCGCCCGTGCGCCGCACCGCCACCGCCGAGACCGCGGACCTGCTGACCGACCTGACCAGGCAGGGCGTCCGCTCGGTCGCCTTCGTCCGCTCCCGGCGCGGCGCCGAGCTGATCTCGGTGATCGCCCAGGAACGGCTGGCCGAGACCGATCGCGCGCTCGCCCGCCGCGTCGCCGCCTACCGGGGCGGCTACCTGCCCGAGGAGCGCCGCGCCCTGGAGCGGGCCCTGCACTCCGGCGAGCTCCTCGGCCTGGCCGCCACGACCGCCCTGGAGCTGGGCGTGGACGTCTCCGGCCTGGACGCCGTCCTGATCGCCGGCTACCCGGGCACCCGGGCCTCCCTGTGGCAGCAGGCGGGCCGCGCCGGCCGCTCCGGCGAGGGCGCCCTCGCGATCATGGTCGCCCGGGACGATCCGCTGGACACCTTCCTCGTCCACCACCCGGAAGCGATCTTCGATCAGCCGGTCGAGACGACCGTCCTGGATCCCGACAACCCCTACGTCCTCGCCCCCCATCTGTGCGCCGCCGCCGCGGAGCTCCCGCTGACCGAGCCGGACCTGGCCCTCTTCGGCCCGGCCGTGCCCGGCCTGCTGCCCCAGCTGGAAGGGGCCGGGCTGCTGCGCCGCCGCTCCACCGGCTGGTACTGGACCCGTCGCGAGCGGGCCGCCGATCTCACCGACATCCGGGGCGGCGGCAGCAGCCCCGTCCGGATCGTCGAGGCCGGCACCGGCCGCCTCCTCGGCACCGTCGACGAGGCCGCCTCCCACACCGCCGTCCACGAGGGCGCCGTCCACCTCCACCAGGGCCGCACCTATCTGGTGCGGGAGCTCGACCTCAAGGACTCCGTGGCCCTCGTCGAGGAGGCCGTCCCCCCGTACTCCACCACCGCCCGCGACACCACCTCCATCACCGTCCTCGAAACCGACACCGAGATCCCCTGGGGAGCCGGCCGCCTCTGCTACGGCTCCGTCGAGGTCACCAACCAGGTCGTCTCCTTCCTCCGCCGCCGCCTGATCACCGGCGAGGTGCTCGGCGAGACCAAACTCGACCTGCCGCCCCGCACCCTGCGCACCCGGGCCGTGTGGTGGACGGTCACCGAGGACCAGCTCGACGCCGCCCGGATCAACCCGGAGATCCTCGGTGGCGCCCTGCACGCCGCCGAGCACGCCTCCATCGGCATGCTGCCGCTCTTCGCCACCTGCGACCGCTGGGACATCGGCGGCGTCTCCGTACCGCTCCATCCCGACACCCTGCTGCCCACCGTCTTCGTGTACGACGGGCACCCGGGCGGCGCGGGCTTCGCCGAGCGCGCCTTCCACACCGCCCGCGCCTGGCTGACGGCCACCCGGGAGGCCATCGCCTCCTGCGAGTGCGAGGCGGGCTGCCCCTCCTGCATCCAGTCCCCGAAGTGCGGCAACGGCAACGATCCGCTCCACAAGCGCGGCGCGGTCCGCCTCCTCACGGAACTCCTGCGGGAGGCCCCGGAGGACCCGCCCGCGACCTGACCTCCGGCCGGTACGGGCCGCGCACGACCCGCGCGGTCACGTCCGCGACCCCGTCCCGCACCGCGCACCGCGCCAGCTCGGCACCCTGCGCGACGGCCACCCGCGAGGCGGTGGCGCACGCCTCGGCCTCGCCCCACAGGGCCCGGTCGGCGGCGGCGAGGGCGGCCAGGTCGGCGGCCCCACCGGCCCGGTGCCTGGCCGCCACCGCCTGCCCGAGCGCGAGCACCACCCCGAACACCACGCACAAGGCACACGCCGCGAACGCAGCCCACACGGTCGCCGCCCCACGATCCCCCACCAACCCCGCACGCCGGCCCGGTCTCCCCAGCAGGCCCAGGCGCCGGTCCGGCCTCCCCAGCAGGCCCGGGCGCCGGTCCGACCGCCGCCCGGCCGGCCGCCGGGCCTCTCCCCGGCTCGTGTCCCCGTGCCCCGGTCGGGCACGGACGGGGGTGCCGCGGTGCTCGGTGGCCGTCACGGGGATCCTCCGCCCATCGTGTCCTCCGCGAGGGCCGCCGCGTCGGCCCTCAGGGTGACTCCCATGCCCCGGGGGCCCGGGGCCGCCGCCTCCACCGTCACCCGCCACAGCTCACCCTCCCTCGCCACCGACACCCGGGCGCCCTCGGGCGCGGCGGCCCGCGCCGCCGCCTCGGCGGAGGCCACCGGCTCCGAACGGGCCGCCGCCCTCGCCCCCGCCCTCGCTGCGTCCACGCACCGGATCTGTGCGGCGGCCGCGGCCAGCCCCCAGAGCAGCGTCACCGTGAACAGCGCAAGGACGGGCAGGACCATCGCCGCCTCCACGGTCACGAACCCCCGGTCAGAACGGCGCATCGAGGGCCTTCCCGATCACCGATTCCAGCGCTCCCGAGACCGCCCCACTGGTCACGATCTTGTAGAGCACGGCGGCGAACGCCGCCGCGGCGATCGTCCCCACCGCGTACTCGGACGTGGTCATCCCCTCGTCGCGGCGCGCCGCCGCCCGCCGCGCCCGCCACCAGCCACGCAGCCGCACCATGAGCGTCATGCCGACCTCCTCGTCCCGCCCCGTCTCGCCCTGCCGTGCCTCGCCGTGATCCGCCATGTCGTCGTTCCTCGTCATCTCTCGCCGTGTCATCTCTCGCCGTTTCGTGTCTCGTCGTGTCGTGTCGGTCATCCGTCCAGCAGCCCCGTCGCGAGGCCGATCACCACCGGAGCCACGCCCACCGCCAGGAAGGCGGGCAGGAAGCAGAGCCCCACGGGCGCGCTGATCAGCACCTGTGCCCTCCGTGCCCCGGCTGCCGCCGCGCGGGCGCGGGTGGCGCGCAGGGCGGCCGCGTGCCGGGCGACGGCCTCCGCCGCCGGCGCTCCGGAGGAACCGGCCCGCTCCATGCAGCGGGCCAGCCCTTCGGCACCCGGTATCGCGCCGAACCTCCCCCACACCTCGGCCGGTTCGCCGCCGAGCCGCAGCTCGGCTGCCGTGCGGGTCAGACGCTCGCCGAGCGGGCCGCCCAACGACCGGCCCACCGCCTCCGCCGCCTCGCCGGGCCCGGCTCCGGAGGCGGCGCAGGCCGCCAACAGATCTGCGGCGAGCGGAAGATGACGCACCGCCTCCCCCTCGTCGGCCGACGGCGGCGAGGACCGCCGCGCCGCCCTCCACCTCGCTCCGGCGGCCACCAGGGCCCCTGCGCACAGGCCGCCGGCCCCGCCGAACAGCACCCAGCCGACGCCGACACCCACGAGGGGCGCCAGCCAGAGCCGCACCCGCGGCGGCAGCCCGCTCCGGACCTTCCGGGGGCGCGGTCCCTGGCTCGCGAGGAGAGTCCCCGCCCGCCGCCGCGTCCGGCGCGCCCGCAGACCGCACAGCACCTCGATGACACCCTGCGCGCACAGGACCGCTGCCAGGAGCGGAAGGCCCGCCGCTCGAACGCCGTCCGGGACGTGGTGAACCGCTTCCCCGATCACACCCGCTCCCCTCCCCGTACGATCCGTGCGGCCCACCACAGTCCGGCCGCCTCCAGCGCCCCGCCCACGGCCAGGCAGCCCAGACCGGCCGGTGTGTGCAGCAGCACCCACAGCGGATCGGCGCCCAGGGCGGCACCGAGGGCGAGCCCGGCCGCCGGGAGCAGGGCGAGGACCGTCACCGTGGCCCAGGCACCGGCCAGTTCGGCCCGCAGACGGTCGCGCTGCTCACGGTGGCCCCGCAGGGCGGCCTCCAACCGGTCGAGCCCGGCGGCCAGGCCCGCGCCCCCGTCCACGGCCACCTGCCAGCAGGCCGCCATGCCCGCGAGCCCGTCGGCACCGTCCTGCCGGGCCGCCCGCCGCAGCGCCTCCGGCACGTCCCCGCCGAACCGGGCCGCCGCCAGCACCGACGCCTCCGCGGCACCGAGCGCGCCCGTCTCCCTGGCCGCGAAGGACAGCGCCTGCGCGGGCTGCCATCCGGCCCTCAACTCACCCACGACCGCCCTGCACAGGGCCACCACCCGCTCGGCCCGCGCCTCGCGCTCCTTCCTGCGTCCCGCGGCCCGCAGCCGCCGCCCCACCAGGGGCACCGCGAGCGCCCCCGCCAGCAGCGGCAGCGGTGACTCGCCGAGGAGGGCGAGAACTCCCGCCACCGGCAGGCACAGCCACGCGCGCCGTCCCCGCAGCGCGGCCCACCACCGCGCGGCCACCGCCGGCCACTCCCAGCCGCCGTGCCCGCCGGTGCCCCCGTCCGCGAGCACCGCCCGTGCCCGGCCCGCACCGCGCCGCCGCTCGACCGTCCACCACAGGGCGAGCACCGCGCAGAGCGCCGCCGCTCCATGTGCCGCGCCCCGTACCGGCAGCATCTCGCCCGTCACCGCGATCCCCCTCCGATCAGCGACCTCAGCCGCTCCCAGCCCCGCTCCCGCTCGAACCCGGTCGCGCCCCACCGCAGCGCCGGTACCGTCCGGACCAGGCCGTCCCGGTCCCGCTCCAGGACGTGCGCCTCGGCGATCCGCCGCCGCCCGTCCCGGTCCCGCACGACGTGCAGCACGACCGACAGGCCCGCGCCCAGCTGGCTGTGCAGGGCGGCCCGGTCGAGTCCGGCCGCCGTCCCCAGGGCTTCCAGCCGCGCCGGGACGTCCCCGGCCGTGTTCGCGTGGACCGTTCCACAACCGCCCTCATGGCCCGTGTTGAGAGCGGCGAGCAGGTCCACCGCCTCGCCGCCTCTGACCTCGCCGACCACCAGCCGGTCGGGGCGCATCCGCAGCGCCTGGCGGACCAGGTCCCGCAGGGTCACGAGCCCGGCGCCCTCCTGGTTCGCCGGCCGCGCCTCCAGGCGCACCACGTGCGGGTGGTCCGGCCGCAGCTCCGCCGAGTCCTCGGCGAGCACGATCCGCTCCCGCTCCCCCACGAGCCCCAGGAGCGACGCGAGGAGCGTGGTCTTGCCCGTCCCGGTGCCGCCGCTGACGAGGTACGACACCCTGGCGTCGATGAGGGCCCGCAGGATCGGGGCGCCGTCCGGTGGCACGGTGCCCGCCGCGACCAGCTCCTCCAGGGAGAAGGCGCGCGGGCGGACCACCCGCAGCGACAGGCAGGTCGAACCGACCGCGACCGGCGGCAGGACCGCGTGCATCCGGGTGCCGTCGGGGAGCCTGGCGTCGACCCAGGGCCGGGCGTCGTCGAGACGGCGCCCGGCCACCGCCGCGAGCCGCTGCGCGAGGCGACGGACCGCGGCGGCGTCGGGGAAGCCCACCGGGGCCCGCTCGAGACCGGTGCCCCGATCCACCCACACCTGGTCGGGTGCGGAGACGAGGACGTCGGTAACCGCCGGATCGGCGAGCAGCGGCTCCAGCGGTCCGGTGCCGATCAGCTCACACCTCAACTCCTCTGCCGCGCCGAGCACTTCCGCGTCGCCGAGCAGCCTTCCCTGGGCCCGCAGAGCCGCTGCCACGCGCGCCGGGGTGGGCTCGGCCCCGCTCGCCGCGAGCCGCTGCCGCACGGCGTCGAGGAGCCCCGTCCCGCCGACCGCGGCACCGCCCACGTCCCAGGCCGCGAGCCCTGCCCCGGTCATGCCTCACCGCCGACGCGCTCCCAGAAGGCGGCGCAGAACCGGCCGAGGGGCCCCCGGGGTTCGGCGCCCGGCGGCACTCCCGCGTCCTGGTCGGCCACGATCCCCGGGTCGTAAGGGAGTTCACCGGCGAGCGGCAGCCGCAGCGCGTCGGCGACCCACCGCTCGTCGAGTCCCGCCGCGTACGGACCGCGCACCACGGCGCGCAGGTCGCGCACGACCGGGCCGATCGTCGAGACCATCCGGTGGGCGGCCGCGACGGACCTCAACTCTCCCGGTACGACGAGCAGTCCGAGATCGAGCTGGGCCAGGGCCTCGGTGACCGACGGGCCTGCCCCGCGCGGCAGGTCGACCACGACGGCCCCGCCCCGGCGGCGCGCGGCGGCGAGCACGGACCGCACGGCCTCGGGCGGCACCGGCGCCACCGCGTCCCTGCCCCAGCTGAGCACCCGGACGCCGCGCACCGACGGCAGGGACTCCTCCAGGGCGCCGCCGGCCAGACGGCCCTTCGAGGCGGCGAAGTCGGGCCATCGCCGACCCTCCTCGCGCTCGCCGCCGAGCAACACGTCGAGCCCTCCGCCCAGCGGGTCCCCGTCGACGAGCAGCGTGCGGTGCCCGGCCCGCGCGGCGGCAAGCGCGAGACCGCAGGCCAGGGTGGAGGCACCCGCGCCGCCTCGGCCGCCGACGACGCCGACCGTCAGCGCCGCCCTGTCCGCTCCCTCGGCCGCGTCGGCGAGGCGGTCGACGAGGAGGCTCTCGGCTCCCGGGAGGCTCAGGACGCTCTCCGCGCCGATCTCGACCGCCAGCCGCCACAGCCCCGGATCGTCCCGGTCACGGCCGACGAGGAGGGTCCCGGGCCGGCGCACCGCTCCCCGACAGCGGGCGGCGACGTCGTCGCCGACCAGGACGAGCGGCGGATCGGTCCAGCTCGCGCGCCGGTCCGGCACCCGGTGGTCCACCTGGGGCTCGACTCCGGCGGCGGCGCACAGCCGCAGGAGGTCGTCGAGCAGTTCGAGGTCCTCGGTGACGATCAGCGGGCCGGCCCGGCGCGGCCCGTCCGGCCCCGCTCCGTCCGGCCCCGCTCCGTGTGCCGTCCCCATGGCCCCGGAAGTCCTGGATGTCTCCACGGCGCACACCCCTCTCGTGATTCCTGCCGGTCGCGAACTTCGCGACAGGAATCACCGTGGGGCCGTCCTGGAAATCGTGCCGATCTTGCCGAAAAACTGGGGATAAGCGAGGGGCTGTGAATAACTCCGCCACCCCTTCGGGGGCTGTCCGGAACGCAGCCTCTCGATTACTGTGAGTGATGTACCGAGAGCTGGGCGGGGCCTCGGTCGACTCGTGACCGATGAGCGGAAGGAAGGGAGCAGGCGATGGCACGCAGGGCCGAAACGGCTCCGGACATGCGACGACCCCCGCCGGGGGGGAGAGCGGGGGTCGTCTCTCCGGCCGACTCGGGGGGGGAGGAGCCGGACCGGGTTAGCACGGTCGCGAACGATCCGTGACTTCCATGGTGTACCCGAGAGCCTTCTCAGGCAAACCCACGCGCCCCAGCGTACGCCGAATGGCGGGCACCTATGCTCGGGCTTGTGGAAAACCACTCCTTGCCGCGCACAGCCGCCTTCTTCGACCTGGACAAGACGGTCATTGCGAAGTCTTCGACGTTGACCTTCAGCAAGTCCTTCTACAGAGGCGGACTGATCAGCCGCCGCGCCGCCCTGCGGACGGCCTACATCCAGTTCGTCTTCCTGGTGGGCGGAGCCGATCACGACCAGATGGAGCGGATGCGTGAATATCTTTCCGCGCTCTGCAAAGGCTGGAACGTCGCCCAGGTGAAGGAGCTCGTCGCCGAGACCCTTCACGATCTGATCGATCCGATCATCTACGACGAGGCGGCCTCCCTCATCGAGGGCCACCACGCCGCCGGCCGCGACGTCGTGATCGTCTCGACCTCAGGGGCCGAGGTGGTCGAGCCGATCGGCGAGATGCTCGGCGCCGACCGGGTCGTCGCCACCCGGATGGTGGTCGGCGAGGACGGGTGCTTCACCGGGGAGGTGGAGTACTACGCCTACGGGCCGACGAAGGCGGAGGCTGTGCGGGAGCTCGCGGAGTCGGAGGGCTACGACCTCTCGCGCTGCTACGCGTACAGCGATTCGGCGACCGACATCCCCATGCTGGAGGCCGTCGGCCACCCGTACGCGGTCAATCCCGACCGGACGCTGCGCCGCGAGGCCGTGGCGCGGGAGTGGCCGGTTCTGGCCTTCGACAAGCCGGTGCGGCTCAAGCAGCGGCTGCCCGAATTCCGGATGCCGCCCCGCCCCACGCTCGTCGCCGCGGCGGCGGTCGGAGCGGCGGCTGTCGGGGCCGGGCTCGTCTGGTACGCGGCGCGGCGTCGGCAGGCGGCTCTCACCCACCGCCTCGCCGATGACTTTGCCCGAATTTGAGCAATTGGCAGAGAAGTGGAGCCACCACTTTCGCTTCCACCCGGACAGGAGTAGAAAGGAATCAGGCCCGCGAGACCGAGGACATCCGAGAGGATCACCTGTTGAGCATGAAGGCCCCACGGACCTAGCACTGAAACCGGGCACCCACGCGACGTCGACCCGTCGATTACGGGCCAGCCGCACCAGGCCACGGGCAAAGTTCCCGGCCTGATGGGCACATATCGAGGACGCTTGGTAACTGGGTGGACGTGCCAGCGGCGGTACCAGGACTGGTGCCGCCGCAACCCATTTCCGGACCGGTCCGGCCCACGAGGGCCCGACCTCCCCACGAGGACCTGGCCGCCCCACGAGGACCTGGCCGCCCCGCAAAGACCCGGACGGCGCGCGAGGGCCTGGCTCAGGCGGCGCCGCGCTGGAGGGCCTCGCAGACGGCCGTCGACTCCCGGACTCCCAGCTCGACCGAGCGCCCGCAGTGCGCGATCCAGGCGCCCACGCCCTCCGGGGTGCCCGACAGGTACCCCTCGAAGGCAGCGAGGTAGGCGGCCCGGCCCTGTTCCGCGTGGCCGACCTCGGCCGGGCAGATGGCCTTGGGGTCGAGGCCGCTGCCGACCAGCGCGATCCGCTCGGCCGCCCGGGCGACGAGGCCGTTGTACGAGGTGAAGGGGCGCAGCGCGAGCAGTTCGCCGTGCACCACGGAGGCCGTGACGAGGGCCGGGGCCTCGCTGCCCGCGACGATCAGTTCGGCGAGGCCGTCGAGCCGCCCCGCGACCTCGGCGGGCGTCGGCAGCGGGAGGTCGATCAGGGGTTCGTCGACCGTTTCGCCGTCCAGCCGGGGCCGGCCCACGGAGTCGCCGACACCGGCACCGGCCGGAAGGCCGGCGTCGCCGGCGGCGACCAGGTGCAGCCGGGCGAGCACGCGCAGGGGCGACTGGCGCCAGATGGAGAGCAGCTGCCCGGCCTCGGCGCCGAGGCGCAGGGCGGCACCGACGGCGCGGGCCTCGGCGTCGGCGCTGAAGTCGGTGCGCCGGCGGACCTCTTCCAGGGCCCAGTCGGCGCCGGACAGGGCGGCTGAGCCGCGTGCGCCGCGCAGGGCCGCCTCGGAGGAGATCTCGTTGCTGCGGCGGCGCATCACGCGGTGGCCGTAGACCCGGTCGACGGCCTTGCGTACGGAGTCCACCGCTTCGGCGACGCCCGGCAGGGAGCCGAGGGCGGCCAAGGGGTCAGAGGCGTGCGTACTCATAAGTAGGGAGGCTACGCGCCTCGGGGCCCCGCCCCACGATGGAGTGGTCTTCTTCACGCAGCTTGACCACGAAGTGCGATCGTGCCGCTACGCTAGGTGAACATGAAGATCGCTTTCGTGGGGAAGGGCGGCAGCGGCAAGACCACGCTGTCCTCGCTCTTCATCCGCCACCTCGCCGCCAACGAAGCGCCGGTCGTCGCCGTCGACGCCGACATCAACCAGCACCTGGGCGCCGCGCTCGGCCTGTCCGAGGCGGAGGCCGCCGCGCTGCCCGCGATGGGCGCGCACCTGCCGCTCATCAAGGAGTACCTGCGGGGCAGCAACCCGCGGATCGTGTCCGCCGACACGATGATCAAGACGACGCCGCCCGGGGAGGGTTCGCGGCTGCTGCGGGTCCGCGAGGACAACCCGGTGTACGAGGCGTGCGCGCGTCCGGTCCCGCTCGACGACGGCGAGATCCGGCTGATGGCGACCGGGCCCTTCACCGAGTCGGACCTCGGGGTCTCCTGCTACCACTCCAAGGTCGGCGCGGTGGAGCTCTGCCTCAACCATCTGGTCGACGGGGCCGACGAGTACGTGGTCGTCGACATGACGGCGGGTTCGGACTCCTTCGCGTCGGGTCTCTTCACCCGCTTCGACATGACCTTCCTGGTCGCCGAGCCGACCCGCAAGGGCGTCTCGGTCTACCGCCAGTACAAGGAGTACGCGCGGGACTTCGGCGTGGCGCTCAAGGTCGTCGGCAACAAGGTGCAGGGCCAGGACGACCTCGACTTCCTGCGCGAGGAGGTCGGCGAGGACCTGCTGGTGACGGTGGGGCACTCGGACTGGGTCCGCGCGATGGAGAAGGGCCGTCCGCCCCGCTTCGAGCTCCTGGAGGTGGAGAACCGCATGGCGCTCCAGGCCCTCCAGGAGGCGGCGGACGACTCGTACGCCCACCGCGACTGGGAGCGCTACACGCGCCAGATGGTCCACTTCCATCTGCGCAACGCGGAGAGCTGGGGCAACGCCAAGACCGGGGCCGACCTGGCGTCGCAGGTCGACCCCGGCTTCGTGCTGGACGAAGGGCTCAGTGCCGTTCAGCCCGCTTGACCCCCGAGGGCCGGGTGGCGCCGTTCGGTCCGCCTGGCGCCGACGGCCGGGCTCAGCGCCGGTCGGTCCGCCTGACGCCGACGGCCGGGCTCAGCGCCGTTCGGTCTGCTTGGCGCCCTTGGCCGGGGCGCCGGCCGGGACGGCCGGCTGGGGGGCGAGGAAGGCCTTCCAGCCGCCCGCCGGCGCCTCGCCGACCTTCAGGGTGCGCATCTTGGCGATGACGTCGGGATCCTGGGCGTCGAGCCAGTCGGCGAGCTGGCGGAAGGACACGCACTTGACGTCCTTCTGCACGCAGACGGTGGCGATGGTCTCCTCGACGGCCCGCATGTACGTGCCGCCGTTCCAGGACTCGAAGTGGTTGCCGATGATCAGCGGCGCGCGGTTGCCCCGGTAGGAGCGCTCGAAGGCCTGCACCAGGCCGTCGCGCATCTGGTCGCCCCAGTAGCGGTGCCGGGAGGGGTCGCCCTGGGTCGTGCCCGACTGGTTCACCAGGAAGTTGTAGTCCATGGAGAGCGTCTGGAAGGCGCGGCCCGGGACGGGCACGAGCTGCATCGACAGGTCCCACAGGCCCAGGTCCTTCTTGGGCCAGATCTGGTCGTTGACGCCGCTGGTGTCGTAGCGGAAGCCCATCTGCGCCGCCGCCCGGACGAAGTTCTTCCGGCCCTCCAGGCAGGGGGTGCGGGCGCCGACGAGCTCCTTGTCGTAGTCGAAGGGCAGCGGCTGCTCGGCACGCAGGCCGGCGTTGGTCTTCCAGTGCTTGACGAAGGACTTGGCCTGGTTGATCTCGCTCTTCCAGTCCTCGACCGACCAGTTGCCGACGCCGCTCTCCTTCCCGCAGAAGTGGCCGTTGAAGTGGGTGCCGATCTCGTTGCCCTCCTGCCAGGCGCCGCGCAGTTCACGGACGGTGGCGCGGATGCCCTCGACGTCGTTGAAGCCGATGTCGGAGCGGCCGGGGCTGTGCTGCGGCGGGTCGTAGAGCTCCCGCTTCTCCTCCGGCAGCAGGTACACGCCGCTGAGGAAGTACGTCATGGTGGCGTCGTACTTCTTGCCGACCGCGCGGAAGTGGGAGAACAGCTTCTGGCTGTCCTCGCCGGCGCCGTCCCAGGAGAAGACCACGAACTGCGGCGGGGTCTCGCCGGGCTTGAGCTTCTGCCAGACCGGCTGGTGGGGCTGGGCGCCGGTGAAGGCGGTCGAACCGTCGCCGATCAGCCGGGGCACGGTCTGCGGGGCCGCGGCCGGGCCCTTCTTGGCGCCCGCGTCGCCCGAGGTGCCCTTCGTGGCGGTGTCGTCGGAGCCCGAGCAGCCGGCGAGGCCGGTGGCGAGGGCGAGGGTGAGGGCGCCGACGGCGAGCGCCTTCCTCCGGACAGTGGTCGTTCTGCGGGCGGCTGACATCCGCGCACCTCTCCTCAGATCCTCGGATTTCCGTACAAGCGGCGTAAACGTCGCACCACGAGGACCGGGGGTCGTCAACGACAAGCGGCATACACACGCTCTGTCACCGGAACAGGTGAATCATTGCCCTGTTTGCCCCGAAAATAATGCCGCAGTCTTTACTCTCCATTACGATCCATTTACTGAGCGTTGATCCTCCACTCGAACACACAGATCACCCGGAGGGTCTCGCGAATCCCGCCGCTGCACCCCGCACGAGCCGCGACCGCGCTGCCCCGGAGGAGACGGGAACATGACTCTCTGCACCCCTGCCCGCACGACCAACCGGCCCCGGATCCAGCGGCCTCACAGCCCGCCGGACGGGCCCCGCCGCTTCCGCCTCGCCGGCGCCGACGTCTCCGCGTCCGTCGCCGTCTTCCTGATCGCGCTGCCGCTCTCGCTCGGCATCGCACTCGCCACCGGAGCCCCGCTCCAGGCCGGCCTGGTGGCCGCCGCCGTCGGCGGCCTCGTCGCCGGCCGGTTCGGCGGCGCCCCGCTCCAGGTGAGCGGCCCCGCCGCCGGACTCACCGTCGTGACCGCCGAACTCATCCAGAAGTACGGCTGGCGCACCACCTGCGCCATCACCGTCCTCGCCGGCCTCGCCCAACTCGCCCTGTCGGCCCTGCGCGTGGCCCGCTCGGCGCTCGCCGTCTCGCCCGCGATCGTGCACGGCATGCTGGCAGGCATCGGCGTCACCATCGCCCTCGCACAGCTCCACATCGTGCTCGGCGGCACCCCGCAGAGCTCCGCCGTGGACAACGTCCTCGGACTGCCCGCCCAGTTGGCGCGCGCCCACCCGGAGGCGCTCGCCATCAGCGCCCTCACCGTGGCCGTGCTGCTGTGCTGGCCGCGTCTGCCGGGCCGTGCGGGGCGGCTCGTACGGAAGGTCCCCGCCGCGCTCGTCGCGGTGGCCGGGGCGACGGCCATGGCCGCCTTCGCCGGGCTCGCCGTGCCGCGCGTGGACCTGCCGTCCTGGAGCAGCCACGCCCTGCCCGGCCTGCCCGAGGGCCCGGTCCTCGGCATCGCGGCGGGCGTGCTCACCATCACGCTCGTCACCAGCGTGCAGTCGCTGCTGTCGGCCGTCGCGGTCGACAAGCTGGTCGCCGCCCGGGGGGACCGCGGCCAGGGCGTCCCCCGCTCCCGTCTCGACCGCGAGCTCGCCGGACAGGGCGCGGCCAACATGGTCTCCGGGGCGCTCGGCGGCCTCCCGGTCGCCGGGGTCGCGGTCCGCAGCGTCGCCAACGTCTCGGCGGGCGCGGTGAGTCGCGCCTCGACCATGCTGCACGGCCTGTGGATCGTGCTCGCCGCCCTGCTGCTCGTGCCGGTGCTCGATCTGATCCCGCTGCCCGCGCTCGCCGCCCTCGTCATGGTGGTCGGCATCCAGATGGTGAGCATCACCCACATCCGCACGGTCACCCGGCACCGTGAGGTCGTCGTCTACGCGGTGACGCTGACCGGCGTCGTCCTCGTCGGCATCCTGGAGGGCGTCGCCCTCGGCATCGCCGTGGCCATCGCGGTCGCCCTGCACCGGCTCGCCCGCACCCGGATCACCCGGGAGGAGCGGGACGGACGCCACCTGCTGCACGTCCGGGGCCAGCTGACCTTCCTCGCCGTGCCCAGGCTCAGCCGGGCGCTGCACCAACTGCCTCGGGGTTCCGACGTGGTGGTCGAGCTCGACGGGTCCTTCATGGACCACGCCGCCTACGAGGCGCTGAGCGACTGGACCGCCGGGCACCTCGCCCACGGGGGGACGGTCGAGACCACCGGGCCGTCCGGCGTCCGGATCGCCGAGCACGCGCCCGTCACCGACTCCGCCTCGCACCCCTGCTGCCGCCCCTGGACGCCCTGGCACAACCACCAGTGCGGGGAGAAGCCGACCGAGACCACCGAGCCGACCGAGACCAGACAGGCGACGGGGCTGCACCTCGCGAGCGGCATCGGCAAGTTCCAGCGGAACACCGCCCCGCTGGTGCGGGACGAGCTCGCGCGGCTCGCCCGGGAGGGACAGCGGCCCTCGCAGCTCTTCCTGACCTGCTCCGACTCCCGTCTCGTCACCAGCATGATCACCTCCAGCGGCCCGGGCGACCTCTTCACCGTGCGCAACGTCGGCAATCTCGTCCCGCTCCCCGGCGAGGAGAGCGGGGACGACTCGGTGGCGGCGGCGATCGAGTACGCGGTGGAGGTGCTGCGGGTGGAGTCGATCACCGTCTGCGGCCACTCCGGCTGCGGCGCGATGCAGGCCCTGCTGGGCGGCAGCCCGGACGACCCGCCGACCCCGCTCCGCCGCTGGCTGCGCCACGGCCTGCCCAGCCTGGAGCGGATGGCGAGCCGGCGGCACGCCTGGGCCCGGATCTCCGGGCGCCTTCCGGCCGACGCGGTCGAGCAGCTCTGCCTGACCAACGTGGTCCAGCAGCTGGAGCACCTGCGGGCGTACGAGCCGGTCGCGCGCCGGCTGGCCGAGGGCACGCTCACGCTGCACGGCGTGTACTTCCACGTGGGCGAGGCGCAGGCGTACCTGCTCTCCGGGACGGACGAGGTGCACGGCTACGACGACGTCTTCACGCGGGTGATGCCGACGGATTCCCTCGAAGCGGCGACCGGGGACGTGCCGACGGACCATCTGGAGGTGGCGCGCGCGTCCTGAACCCGGCGGCCACGTCACCGGTGGCGCGCGGCCCGACCCCGGTGACCACGACACCGGTGGCGCGCGTCCTGAACCTTCCGGTCCCCCCGGCCGTGAGACTGTGTGGCCCCTTCTCCCACCGCTCGGGAAGAAGGGGCCACCGCGCGTCATGCCGCTCACAGGTCTAAACCAATTTCCTGGATGCTCTTGTCACCCGGGCATCTGACTGGTGAGGTATGACACGGGACACATACGCACAGAGGACGCCCTGGGAAAGGGAGATGTCGTGAGCAACGAATCCTTGGCCAACCTGCTCAAGGAAGAGCGGCGGTTCGCGCCGCCCACCGAGCTGGCCGCGGACGCCAATGTGACGGCGGAGGCGTACGAGCAGGCCAAGGCGGACAGGCTGGGCTTCTGGGCCGAGCAGGCCAGGCGGCTCAGCTGGGCCACCGAGCCGACCGAGACCCTCGACTGGTCGAACCCGCCGTTCGCCAAGTGGTTCGCGGACGGCGAGCTGAACGTGGCGTACAACTGCGTCGACCGGCACGTCGAGGCCGGCCACGGCGACCGGGTCGCCATCCACTTCGAGGGCGAGCCCGGCGACAGTCGCGCGATCACCTACGCCGAGCTCAAGGACGAGGTCTCCAAGGCCGCCAACGCCCTGATCGAGCTGGGCGTCCGCAAGGGCGACCGGGTCGCCGTCTACCTGCCGATGATCCCCGAGGCGGCCATCACGATGCTGGCCTGCGCCCGCGTCGGCGCCGCCCACTCGGTGGTCTTCGGCGGCTTCTCGGCCGACGCCGTCGCCTCCCGCATCCAGGACGCCGACGCCAAGCTCGTCGTCACCGCCGACGGCGGCTACCGCCGCGGCAAGCCGAGCGCCCTCAAGCCGGCCATTGACGAGGCCGTCGCCAAGTGCCCGCAGGTCGAGCACGTCCTCGTGGTCCGCCGTACGGGCCAGGACACCGCCTTCACCGAGGGCCGGGACGTCTGGTGGGACGACATCGTCGCCCGCCAGTCCGCCGAGCACACCCCGGAGGCCTTCCCGGCGGAGCACCCGCTCTTCATCCTCTACACCTCCGGCACCACGGGGAAGCCGAAGGGCATCCTGCACACCTCCGGCGGCTACCTCACCCAGGCCGCCTACACCCACCACGCCGTCTTCGACCTCAAGCCGGAGAGCGACGTCTACTGGTGCACCGCCGACATCGGCTGGGTCACCGGGCACTCGTACATCGTCTACGGCCCGCTGGCCAACGGCGCGACGCAGGTCATGTACGAGGGCACCCCGGACACCCCGCACCAGGGACGGTTCTGGGAGATCGTGCAGAAGTACGGCGTCACGATCCTCTACACGGCGCCCACCGCGATCCGCACGTTCATGAAGTGGGGAGACGACATCCCCGCGAAGTTCGACCTCTCCAGCCTCCGCGTGCTCGGCTCCGTCGGCGAGCCGATCAACCCCGAGGCCTGGGTCTGGTACCGCGAGCACATCGGCGCGAACAGGACCCCGATCGTGGACACCTGGTGGCAGACCGAGACCGGCGCGATGATGATCTCGCCGCTGCCGGGCGTCACCGAGACCAAGCCGGGCTCCGCCCAGCGCCCGCTGCCGGGCATCTCCGCCACCGTCGTGGACGACGAGGCGAACGAGGTCCCGAACGGCGGCGGCGGCTACCTGGTCCTCACCGAGCCGTGGCCGTCGATGCTCCGCACCATCTGGGGCGACGACCAGCGCTACATCGACACGTACTGGTCCCGCTTCGAGGGCAAGTACTTCGCCGGCGACGGCGCCAAGAAGGACGAGGACGGCGACATCTGGCTGCTCGGCCGGGTCGACGACGTCATGCTCGTCTCGGGCCACAACATCTCGACGACCGAGGTCGAGTCGGCCCTCGTCTCGCACCCGTCCGTCGCCGAGGCGGCCGTCGTCGGCGCCGCGGACGAGACGACCGGTCAGGCGATCGTCGCCTTCGTCATCCTGCGCGGCACGGCGAGCCAGGACGAGAACCTGGTCGCCGAACTGCGCAACCACGTGGGCGCGACCCTCGGCCCGATCGCCAAGCCGAAGCGGATCCTGCCGGTGGCGGAGCTGCCGAAGACCCGCTCGGGCAAGATCATGCGCCGTCTGCTGCGCGACGTCGCGGAGAACCGCGAGCTGGGTGACGTCACCACCCTGACGGACTCCTCCGTCATGTCGCTCATCCAGAGCCAGCTGCCGGCGACGTCCAGCGAGGACTGAGCTCACGCCCTGAAGGACGCCCGCCCCGAGCCTCTCGGGGCGGGCGTTCGCGCATCCCGTACCCCTGCACCCCTGCGCCCCGTACCCCGCACCCCGCACCCCGCACCCCGCACCCCGCACCGACGGGACGAAAGCTTCATATCTCCCTAAAGTGAATCTCGCCGGACACATCCAGGGCTCGTTAGGTAAAGTAAGGATCGCGTCAGGAACGCGACAGAAAGACTCAGGTGAGCCGGGAAGTCTGGTCGGCATGTGCTTCGCCCTGCCTGCCCGACGGAGGTCCCCCACGTGTCCGTGCCCAACGACCGCAAGTTCCTCGGCCGTCTCTCGCTGCCCGAGCGGCGGTACATCGCCGACGCCCTGCGCACCGAGACCGTCGGCGGCGTCCTGCTGCTCCTCGCCGCCGTCGCCGCCCTCGTCTGGGCGAACACGCTCGGCGGCGGTTACGAGTCCGTACGGGACTTCCACATGGGACCCGCCGCCCTCGGCCTCGACCTGTCGATCCAGCACTGGGCCGCCGACGGCCTCCTCGCGGTCTTCTTCTTCGTCGCGGGCATCGAGCTCAAGCGCGAGCTCGTCGCGGGCGAGCTGCGCGACCCCAAGGCCGCGATACTCCCCGTCGTCGCCGCGCTCTGCGGCATGGCGGCCCCCGCCCTCGTCTACACCCTGGTCAACACCCTCGGCGACGGCTCCCTGGACGGCTGGGCCGTGCCCACCGCCACCGACATCGCCTTCGCGCTCGCCGTCCTCGCCTTGATCGGCACCTCGCTGCCGTCCGCGCTGCGCGCCTTCCTGCTCACCCTCGCCGTCGTCGACGACCTGTTCGCGATCCTGATCATCGCGGTCTTCTTCACCAGCGACCTGAACTTCGCCGCGCTCGGCGGCGCCGCCGCCGGACTCGTCGTCTTCTGGCTGCTGCTCCGCAAGGGCGTCCGCGGCTGGTACGTGTACGTGCCGCTGGCCCTGGTCGTCTGGGGCCTGATGTACAACAGCGGCGTCCACGCCACGATCGCCGGCGTCGCCATGGGCCTGATGCTCCGCTGCACCACCCGGGAGGGCGAGGAGCACTCCCCCGGCGAGCACATCGAGCACCTGGTCCGGCCGCTCTCGGCCGGGCTCGCCGTGCCCCTCTTCGCGCTCTTCTCCGCCGGGGTGAGCGTCTCCGGCGGCGCGATCCACCACGTCTTCACCCAGCCGGTCACCCTCGGCGTGGTCCTCGGCCTCGTCGTCGGCAAGGCGATCGGCATCTTCGGCGGCACCTGGCTCGCCGCCCGCTTCACCCGGGCGGAGCTCAACCCGGACCTGGCCTGGCCCGACGTGTTCGCCGTCGCCTCCCTCGCCGGGATCGGTTTCACCGTCTCGCTCCTCATCGGCGAACTCGCCTTCGCCGGGGACGCCTCCCTCACCGACGAGGTGAAGGCCGCCGTCCTGATCGGCTCGCTCGTCGCGGCCGCCCTCGCCTCCGTCCTGCTGAAGCTGCGGGTCCGGAAGTACCAGGCCCTCGTCTCCGCCGAGGAGCGCGACGACGACGGGGACGGCATCCCCGACATCTACGAGCAGGACAACCCCGAGTACCACCTGAGGATGGCCGAGATCTACGAGCGGAAGGCGGCGGAACACCGGGAGCGCGCCCAACTGGCGGGGGCATCGCGCGACGGAGCCGACCGTCCGGCATGATCTGAGTCGGACCGTAGACACAAGGAGAGGGAGCAGCGATGAGCGACCCGTTCGACGGCACCGAGCGCAGCCTCGGTCAGCTGGTCGCCTCGGCGACCGCCGAGATGTCCGCGCTGGTGCACGACGAGATCGCCCTGGCCAAGGCCGAGATCCGACAGGACGTCAAGCGTGGCGCGATCGGCAGCGCGGCGGGCATCGCGGCCGCCGTGGTGCTGCTCTTCTCGCTGCCGATGCTGAGCTTCGCGCTCGCGTACGCCATCAACGCCTGGACCGGCGGGCACAACGGCCACGGGGGCTGGAACCTCGTCTGGTGCTTCCTGCTGTCCTTCGCCTTCAACGTGCTGGTCGCGGGCCTCCTCGGAGCGATCGCCGTCGCCAAGTTCAAGAAGGTCAAGCCGCCGGAGAAGTCCATCGCCTCCGCCAAGCAGACGGCGGCGATCATGCAGAACGCGAAGCCGCACCCCCGTCCGGAGCCGCGCCCGGCACTGGACAAGGCCTCCGTTGTGGCACGCTCGTCCGTATGACCCTTCCCGAGAGCACCGGCGGCAACGGCGGGCCCGTACGGCTCGACGGGCCGTGGACGCACCGCGACGTCGCCGCCAACGGCGCCCGCTTCCACATCGCCGAGATGGGCGACGGCCCGCTGGTGCTGCTCCTGCACGGCTTCCCGCAGTTCTGGTGGACCTGGCGCCACCAGCTGCCCGCCCTCGCCGAGGCCGGGTTCCGGGCGGTCGCGATGGACCTGCGCGGGGTGGGCGGCAGCGACCGCACACCACGGGGTTACGACCCCGCCAACCTGGCCCTCGACATCACCGGCGTCGTCCGCTCCCTGGGCGAGCCGGACGCGGCGCTCGTCGGGCACGACCTGGGCGGCTACCTCGCCTGGACGGCCGCCGTCATGCGGCCGAAGCTGGTGCGCCGACTCGCGGTCTCCTCGATG
Organism: Streptomyces sp. NPDC006197; assembly: GCF_040613865.1. Classification (NCBI taxonomy): domain Bacteria; kingdom Bacillati; phylum Actinomycetota; class Actinomycetes; order Kitasatosporales; family Streptomycetaceae; genus Streptomyces; species Streptomyces sp. NPDC006197. Next base: position 77,748 of record NZ_JBEXSZ010000018.1, read on the forward strand.
CCGCACCCGCGCCGCTGGCGCTCGGCGATGCTCTCCGACTTCGCCCAGTCGCGGGCCGGTTCGCACATCTGGGGTTTCCAGCGGCCGTGGCTGCCGGAGCGTCAGCTCGTCGCGGACGACGGCGCGCTCGTGGGCGAGTTGATCCGGGACTGGTCGGGCCCGAAGCCGGTCGACGAGGAGGCCGTCGAGGCGTACCGGCGGGCGATGTGCGTCCCGTCGACGGCGCACTGCTCGATCGAGCCGTACCGGTGGATGGTGCGGTCGCTGGCCCGCCCGGACGGCATCCAGTTCAACCGGCGCATGAAGCGGCCGGTCCGGGTGCCGACGCTCCATCTGCACGGCTCCCTGGACCCGGTGATGCGGACCCGCAGCGCGGCGGGGTCCGGGGAGTACGTGGAGGCGCCGTACCGCTGGCGGCTCTTCGACGGCCTCGGGCACTTCCCGCACGAGGAGGACCCGGTGGCCTTCACCACGGAGCTCGTCAACTGGCTGAAGGACCCCGAGCCCGACCGCTGAGCACCCGTCACCCCGGTCTGCGTACAGGCGTCCCTCGAACGGCCATGTGCCTCGCGCATACTCCAATTGGCGGGCCCCGAGGCGGTTACCGACCTTGGCCCCCGGGCAGACGTCGAAGTATGGGCTGGACGCACGACTACGGTGACACGACAGCACGCGACCGCCGCTCGGCCACGGGGCCGGGCTCCCGGGAGAGGGGTGGCCCGGCGGACGCGGGCTACGCGGTACCAGGGGTGGGGATCTCGCGCATGCTGCGCCGCCGGGCCCGCTGGGTCTCGGCCCGGCTGCGGCATCCCAGAAACACCCCGTAGGCCCCTTCGGGCCCGTCTCAGAGGGCGCAGGCCTGGGTGTCGACCTGTTGGTCGGCGGTCCGGCCCCGCTCGATGTCCTCGCGGATCTCGTCGACCGTCAGGGCGTATCCCGTGTTCGCGTCGTCGAGCGAGCGGGCGAAGATCACGCCGTACACCTCGCCGTCCTCGGTGAGGAGCGGACCGCCGGAGTTGCCCTGGCGGACCGTCGCGTACAGCGAGTACACGTCCCGGCGCACCTCGTCGCGGTGGTAGATGTCGGGGCCCTTGGCGCTGATGCGGCCCCGCACACGGGCCGACCGCACGTCGTACGAGCCGTTCTCCGGGAAGCCGGCGACGATCGCGTCGTCGCCGCTGCGGGCGTCCTCGTCGGTGAAGGCCAGCGGCGTGGCCCTGAGGCCCGGCACGTCCAGGACGGCGATGTCGCGCTGCCAGTCGTAGAGCACGACCTTGGCGTCGTAGAGCTTGCCCTCGCCGCCTATCTGGACGGTCGGCTCGTCGACGCCTCCGACGACGTGGGCGTTGGTCATGATGCGGCGGTCGGCGAAGACGAAGCCGGTGCCCTCCAGGACCTTGCCGCAGCTCTGCGCGGTGCCGACGACCTTCACGATGGAGCGCTGCGCGCGGGCGGCGACGGGGCTGTGGGCGAGCGCCGGGTCGGGCGGGGTGACCGGGGTGATCGGCTCGTTCGCGAAGGGGCTGAAGACCTGGGGGAAGCCGCTGCGGGCCAGGGTGGAGCTGAAGTCGTCGAACCAGCCCGAGGCCTGATCCGGCATCACCTGCTCCACGCCGAGCAGCACCTTGGAGTTCCGCACCTCCTTGCCCAGGGTGGGCAGCGAGGTGCGGGCGAGGGCGGAGCCGATCAGCCAGGCCACGAGCAGCATCGCGACGACGTTGACCAGGGCGCCGCCGGTGGCGTCCAGGGCGCGGGCCGGTGACCAGGTGATGTGGCGGCGCAGCTTGTTGCCGAGGTGGGTGGTGAAGGCCTGGCCGACGGAGGCGCAGACGATGACCACCATCACGAAGACGACGGTGGCCGTCGTCGAGACCTCGCTGTGGTCGGTCAGCTGGTCCCAGAGGATCGGGAGCAGCAGGACGGCGACGAGACCGCCGCCGAGGAAGCCGATGACCGAGAGGATGCCGACGACGAATCCCTGGCGGTAACCGATGATCGCGAACCACACGGCGGCGAGCAGCAACAAGATGTCCAGCACGTTCACCGTCAATAGCCTCGCAGATTCGTTTCCGGTCGCCCGGGGTCGGTCGGCCCTGAGGCCGGTCCGCCCGGAGGTCAGCCTGTCATGAGCGCCAGTCGAGCGGGACCTGCCTGGACCGGTCCCAGGGGCGCTCCCAGCCGGCGTAGTGCAGCAGCCGGTCGATGACGCCGGCCGTGAAACCCCAGACCAGAGCGGATGCCACGAGGAACCCGGGGCCCTTGTGGCCGCTCGGGTGCACGGTGGTCGCGCGGTTCGCGGGGTCCGTGAGATCCGCCACGGGGACGGTGAAGACGCGGGCGGTCTCCCCGGGGTCCACGACGCCGACCGGGCTGGGGTCGCGCCACCAGCCGAGGACGGGGGTGACGACGAAGCCGCTGACCGGGATGTAGAGCCGGGGCAGGACGCCGAAGAGCTGGACGCCCGCCGGGTCGAGGCCGGTCTCCTCCTGGGCCTCGCGCAGGGCGGCGCGCAGCAGGCCGCCGTCCGCCGGGTCGCCGTCCTCGGGGTCGAGGGCGCCGCCGGGGAAGGAGGGCTGTCCGGCGTGCGAGCGGAGGCTGCCGGAGCGCTCCATGAGCAGCAGCTCGGGTCCGCGCTCGCCCTCGCCGAAGAGGACGAGGACGGCGGACTGGCGGCCGGCGCCGCTTTCGGGCGGCAGGAAGCGGCTCAGCTGCTCGGGCCGGACGGTGCGGGCGGCCCGGTCGACCGGTTCGAGCCAGTCGGGCAGGCCGTCCCGGCTGAGCAGCCCGGCCGTGCCGGGTCCGTGGATCTCTTCGTCAGTGCGCGTCATAGGCACCCCCGTGGTTCACAACGCGATCGATGGACGGGTTCGTTCCCGGCGTTCCCCTCGTCCCGGTCTCCCGGGGCGGGGGGAACGCGCCCGGGGCTCCCGGGGGCGGGTTCAGGCTCCACCGCCGAGCGGGGGCGCCGGGATGCCGGGGTAGTCGGGCGGCGGGTTCAGCCGCTGGCCGGGGAAGCCGCCCATCTCGTACTTGAGCAGCTTC
>NZ_JBEXSZ010000019.1:0-78081 GCF_040613865.1 Streptomyces sp. NPDC006197
GCACCGGGATCACCGGCTACGACAGCAACTCCGACCTCCTCGTGACGGGCGACGGCAGCACCGTCTCCGTACGGGACATGAAGAACGGCGGGGCCGGGGACACCCGCGCGGTTCCGCTGCTCGCCCGCGCCCTGGAGGAGACCGAGGTGCGGCGCGAGCTGCTGTACGCCACGGACGGGCTCGGGCCCTCCGCGGCGATGCTCGCCCCGCTGCTCCGGCGCCGGCTCGCCGAGGTCGAGTTCGACGAGCGGCTGTACGACCGGGCGGCGCCGCTGCTGTACGCCCTGGCGGCCGTGCGGGGCGCCCAGGCCCTGCCGGAGGTGCTGCGGATACTGCGCGAGGCGCCGGAGAACCGGCGCGACTGGGTGCGGGAGGCAGCCCTGCGGACCCTGGCCGCCTTCGGGCCCGCCGCCCGGGAGGCCGTACCGGACATGCGAAGACTCCTGGCCGCCGATTCGGCCGCGGTGGCCACGGCGGCGGCGCGGGCGCTGTGGGCGGCCGAGGGGGACCGGGGAGACGTGCTGCCGGCGCTGGAGCGGTGGCTGCGACCGGGCACGCCGGGCGCGGACTGGTGCGCCGCCGCGCAGGTCCTCGGCGAGATCGGCCCGGCGGCGGCCGCGGCGGCCCCGGTCCTGCGGCCCGGTCTGGTCTCGCGGGACCTGTGGGTGCGGGTCCGCGGCGCGGCGGCGCTGTGGCGGGTGTCCGGCGAGGCGTCGGCGTCGCTGCCGGTGCTGCTCGCGGCCTGGGAGGAGAACCGGCACGCGCGCGTGGACATCGCGGAGTGTCTGGCGGAGATGGGTCCGGCGGCCTCGGGGGCGCAGCTGGTCGTCCTCACCGAGCTGACCCGCAGGCGCCGCCACAACGCCCGTGAGGGCGTCTCCGGCAGCCATGACATCCATCTCGACGAGAAGCTGCTGACCCTGTGCCGGGCGGCGCTGGCGCGGATGGAGCGGGGGGCGTTCTAGTACGACCCGAAGGGCCACCCGAAGGGTCGCCCCGGTCGAAGGCGGTCCGACGATGAGACAAAAAGGACTTCGTTCCGCATAAGGTCTACTGGGAGCCCCATTCCCCACCGACCCGACCGAGGAGCAGCGTGAGACCGCGCGGAGTCCGGAGCGTCGCCGGCGCCCTGTGCGCCCTCGGTCTCGGCCTCGCGCTCACCGGCTGCGGTGGCGGCGAGGGCGGGCTCAAGAGCGCCGGGCCCACGCCCACGGCCGTGGGTCCCGTCCGGCTCTGGCCCGATCTGCCGCCCGCCACGAACCCGCCGATCGACTACGGCGAGTCCGACATCCAGCGCGTCCCCGGCATCGAGGTCGCCGACAACGACGTCCACTCCGTCGACCCGGTGGCGGTCGTCCGCGCCGAGGTGCGCGCCCGTCCCGACACGTACACCGGCGCGGACGGCCTGTACGAGCAGACCGCCCGGGCGATCGAGGCCTGCAAGACGGCGCCGGCCGCCTGTCCGGTCCTGCGGCCGTACTACCGCGACCTCACCGGCAACGGGCGGGACGAGCTGATCGTCGGGATCCGGATGCCGGACCAGCAGGTCGGGGTGCGGGTCTACCTCGCCGAGAACGGCGGCCTGACCCGGATCATGTCCACCGTCGACCAGGTCATCAGCGTGGAGCTGGCGGGCCGGGACCTGATCATGCGGGTCGGCTCGGCCGGCATTCCCGGGTACGAGTACCGGACCGCCTGGTCCTGGGACGAGCAGCAGGGCAGCATGCTGCCCACCCGGGACGAGATCGTCCGGGTGAAGCCCTCCGGCACCGGGCCCTCCATGGTGCCCGCGCCCCACCTGGTGAGCCCGACGCCGACACCCACGGACGAACCCGCCCCCCTCCCCCCGGAGGCGACGCCATGAGAACGCCCCGGCAGCCCGCCTGGACAGCGACCCTCACCTGGAAGGCCGCGGTCTTCATCGCGGTCATGTGCTGCGCCCTCGCCGCCCTGCTCGGCGTCCTCGTCCACGTCTCGGTGGCCGGCCAGACCGTGAACGACTCCCGGGAGAAGGCCCTGACGCGGCTCGCGGAGGTCAGCGGGCTCTACGAGGCGGGCGAGCCGCTCCCCCGGTTCGCGGGCGTCGATCCGCCCGGACTCCCGGCCCCGCTGCGGGCGCTCGCCGCGCGCGGGGAGCGCGGCACGATGGTCGCGGAGTACGAGGGCCGGCCGACGATGTGGGCCGCGGGCCCGGCGGACGGCCCCACAGCGAGCCCGACGGACGGCCCGACGGACCGCCCCACAGCAAGCCCGACAGACCGCCCGGCGGACGGCCCCACAGCAAGCCCGACAGACCGCCCCACGGGGGGTCGCGCCCTCGCCGTACGCCTCGACTACACCCAGAGCGCCGAGACGATCAACGCGCTCGACCGCTCGATCCTCGGCTCCTCCGTCCTGGCCATCGGGGCGACCCTGCTCGTCGGCGCCTTCGCCGTCACCCGGGTCACCCGCCGCCTGCACCTCACCGCGCAGGTCGCCCGCCGGATCAGCGCCGGCGACCTCGACGCGCGCGTGGACGATCCCCGCACGAAGGACCCGACCCGGCCCCAGGACGAGGTGGCCACGGTCTCCGGGGCGCTCGACACCATGGCCTCCTCGCTCCAGCGCAAGCTGCAGAGCGAGCAGCGGTTCACCGCCGACGTGGCGCACGAGCTGCGGACCCCGCTGACCGGACTCTCGGCCGCGGCCGAGCTGCTGCCGGAGGGCCGGCCCTCGGAGCTCGTACGGGACCGGGTGCGGGCGATGCGGGGGCTCACCGAGGACCTCCTGGAGATCTCGCGGCTCGACGCCCGCACCGAGACCGTGGACCTGGCGGTGCACGAGCTCGGGCCGCTCGCCGAACGGGTCGTGCGCGCCTCGGGCACGGACACGGAGGTGCGGGTGCTCCGGGACGCCACGGTGGAGACGGACCGGCGGCGGGTGGAGCGGGTGCTCGGCAATCTGGTGGCCAACGCGCACAAGCACGGGGCGCCGCCGGTGGTGGTGACGGTGGACGGGCCGGTGGTGTCCGTGCGGGACCACGGACCGGGATATCCCGCGTATCTGCTGGAGTCGGGGCCGCAGCGGTTCCGTACCGAGGGCGGGGGCAAGGGGCACGGCCTCGGGCTGACCATCGCGGTGGGGCAGGCGGAGGTGATCGGCGCCGAGCTGGTCTTCGCCACCGGCCCGGACGGGGGCGCCGAGGCCCGGCTGCGGCTGCCGGAGTACGTACGGTTCGACGCGTCCGGGCCCGGGTCCGAGTCCGAGAGGTGACGGCCGTCCGAGTCCGGAGCATGAGGGCGCGCCCCCACACAAACACGGCACACCGTCACACAAAAGGGACATAGGGCATACCGCTTGCTACGTTGCGGCCATGACCGCACCCCCGCCCGGCATCCGCGTCCCGAAGCGGCGCGGCGTGGAGCTGTCGCTCCTGATCGGCGCGGTCCTCATCGCCGTCCTGGGCTACGCCGAGGTCGGTCTCGCCCGCAGCGGCGCCGTGCCGCCCGACGCCGCCCGCTACGGGGCCGGGCTCGGGCTGCTCGCGCTCGTCGCCCATCTCGCGGTCCGCTTCCGCGCCCCGTACGCCGACCCCCTGCTGCTGCCGATCGCGGTCCTGCTCAACGGCCTCGGTCTGGTGCTGATCTACCGCCTCGACCTGGAGACGCCGAAGGACCAGGCGGCGACGACGCAGTTGGTCTGGTCGACGGTCGGGGTGGCGCTGTTCATCGTGGTCGTCCTGCTGCTGCGCGACCACCGGACGCTCCAGGGGTACGCGTACGTGTCGGTGGCCGCCGCGCTCGCCCTGATGATCCTGCCGATCTTCTTCCCCGCGGTGAACGGCGCCAAGATCTGGATCAGGATCGACGGACTCTCCTTCCAGCCGGGCGAGTTCGCCAAGATCCTGCTCGCCGTCTTCTTCGCCGCGTACCTCGCCGCCAACCACAACGCACTCGCGTACACCGGCCGCCGGATCTGGAAGTTCCAGTTCCCGACGGGCCGGGTCCTCGGGCCGATCGTGGCGATCTGGCTGCTCAGCGTCGGCGTCCTCGTCCTGGAACGGGACCTCGGCACCTCGCTGCTCTTCTTCGGCCTCTTCGTGATCATGCTGTACGTGGCGACCGGCCGGACCGGCTGGATCGCGGTCGGCCTCGTCCTGGCCTCCGCCGGCGCCTTCCTCGTCGGCTCGCTCGAACCGCACGTCCACAGCAGGGTGCAGGACTGGCTCGACCCGTACGCCTCGATCCGCGCGGGCGAGGGACCGGGCCAGCTCGCCCAGTCGCTCTTCGCCTTCGCCGCGGGCGGGATGCTCGGCACCGGGCTCGGTCTCGGCCATTCCGTCCTCATCGGCTTCGCCACCAAGTCGGACTTCATCCTGGCGACGGCCGGCGAGGAGTTGGGGCTCGTCGGCCTCACCGCGCTCTTCCTGCTGTACGCGCTGCTCGTCGCCCGCGGCTACCGCGCCGGCCTCGCGTTGCGCGACCCCTTCGGGCGGCTGCTCGCGATCGGCCTCGCCTCGATCGTGGCGCTCCAGGTCTTCGTGATCGCGGGCGGGGTGATGGGGCTGATCCCGCTGACCGGCATGGCGATGCCGTTCCTGGCCCAGGGCGGTTCCTCGGTCGTCACCAACTGGGTGATCGTCGCGCTCCTCATCCGGGTCAGCGACTCGGCCCGCGCGCCCCGGCCGGACGCCGCCGACACCGGGGAGCTCGCCAGGGTCGGGGAGGCCGTGCGGTGAAGGACTCCGGGACCCGAGGGGGTCGCGCGGTGACCGGCTCCGGCACCCGGGGAGGCCGTGCGGTGAAGGACTCCGGCACCCGGGGAGGTCCGATGGTCCGGTACATCCGGCGCGCGGCGGCGCTCTGTCTCGTCCTCCTGGTGGCGCTGCTCGTCAACGCCGCCCGGGTCATGGTCTTCGAGGCCGACTCCCTCGACGACAACCCGGCCAACCGGCGGATCGCGATCGACCGGTACGCGAAGCCGCGCGGCGAGATCGTCGTCGACGGGAAGCCGGTGACCGGCTCCCGGGACAGCGGGCAGCAGCTGCGCTGGGAGCGGACGTACAAGCAGGGGCCGTTGTACGCGCCGCTGACCGGCTACGCCTCCCAGACGTACGGCACGACGCTCGTCGAGCACGCCGAGGACGGGATCCTCGCGGGCACCGACCCGATGCTGGCGCCGCTGCCCCTCTGGGACGACCTCACCCGCGGCCGGCGGCCCGGCGGCGACGTGGTGACGACGGTCCGCGCCCCCATGCAGGAGGCCGCCTTCCGGGGGCTCGACGGGAAGCGGGGCGCGGTCGTGGCGGTCGAGCCGTCCAGCGGCCGGATCCTGGCGCTCGTCAGCTCACCCTCGTACGACCCCGGGGTGCTCTCCGGGACCGGACAGGGCGTCAAGGACGCCTGGCGGCGGCTGAACGCCTCGCCGAACCAGCCGATGCTGAACCGGGCGCTGCGGCAGACGTACCCACCGGGCTCCACCTTCAAGATCGTGACGGCCGCGGCGGCCCTGGACGCGGAGGTGGTGCGGGACGTGGAGGCGCCGACGGACACCCCGGACCCGTTCGTGCTGCCCGGCACCCGGCAGGTGCTGCCGAACGAGGCGACGGGCTGCGGCGACGCGTCCCTCGCGTCCGCGATCCAGTGGTCCTGCAACACGGTGATGGCCGGACTGGGGGTGAAGGTGGGGCTGACGGGGATGGTCGACGCGGCGGAGCGGTTCGGCTTCAACGACACGGGGCTCCGGGTGCCGTCCTGGGTGGCGAGGTCCAACTTCGACCGTGAGATGAGCCCGGACCAGCTGGCCCTCTCGTCGATCGGGCAGTTCGACACGACGGCGACCCCGCTCCAGATGGCGATGGTGGCGGCGGCCGTCGCCAACAACGGGGAGATCGCCCACCCGTACCTCGTCGACCGCACGACGACCTCCCGCGGCACGACCGTGAACCGCACGGGCCGCCGCAGCTACCGGCAGGCGATGAGCCCCGCGACGGCGATGCAGCTCCAGCGGCTGATGGTGCGGGCCGTGGAGGAGGGCACGGGCACGAACGCGGCGATCCCCGGGGCCCGGGTCGGCGGCAAGACGGGCACCGCCCAGCACGGCTTCGGCAACACGGGCACCCCGTACGCCTGGTTCATCGCCTGGGCGCAGGCGGACGACGCGGCCCAGCCGGCGGTGGCGGTGGCGGTCGTCGTCGAGGACGCGGAGGCCTCCCGTACGGACATCAGCGGGGGCGGCAGCGCGGCGCCGATCGCGAAGGCGGTGATGGAGGAGGCGCTGAGGCTGGAGGCGGAGGCGCGGAATCCGTAGCCGGTTCTCCGTGCCCCCGCCCCGGCCCCTCCCGGGGGTCAGCCGATCGGCTTGCGGATCTCGGCGCGGATCCTGACCGTCTTCTCCGCGAGTCCGGCCAGGTCGATGTCCTTCGGGTCGGCCGTGGTCTCCCCGGCGCCGACGAGGGCGATGGCGGCGGCGGTGTTCTCGTCGCCCCAGGCGCACATGGGCAGCGTCGTCGTGCTCAGTCCGTCCTTCGACGTGGTGACCTGGCAGCTGACGGTCACGTCGTACCCGGTGGGAGTGAAGTCCCTGGGCTTGACGACGAGCGTGGAGCCCTTGTCCGTGGCGGCCCCCTTGAGGATGGACGACCGGGTGGTACCGGGGTTCTTGATCTGCCCGTACATCCCGGAGAGCACGAGGACGGACCCGTCCTCGGCGCTGTACTGCCCGACCGCTGCCGTCGCGTCCTTCACGGTGAAGTCGGGGGTGTCCTCGATCTCCTTGCCCTGGGTGTCGGAGAGGTCGGAGACGAGGGTGAACTCGCCATCGAGGACGGTCTGCGAGACGACCAGCTTGTGCTTCGCCTCGGGGAAGGAGCCGGTGACGCCGTCGAGCCCGGCCTTGACCCCGTAGCCGAGGCCGCCGACCACGACCAGGGATCCGAGGACGATGGCGACGATCGCTCCGGCCGACAGCTTCTTCTTCGGCGGCCCCATGGGCGGTTGCCCCCAGGCCCCCGTGCCCGGTCCGGGGTACTGCGGCGGATACCCCTGCGGAGGGCCTTGCGGGGGATACCCCTGCGGCGCTCCGAACGCGCCGGGCTGTTGCGGGGGCGGTACGGGGCCTCCGTACGGATGGTGGGGCGGCGGGCTCGACGATGGCGGCATGGTCATGACGGGCACGCTACGTCACCCGTGTGACCACCCCTCACCCCTCCTCCCGCCCCTACGCCCCCTCCGCCGCCCCCTGCTCGATCGCGGCCTCCACCTCGGCGACCCGCTCCGCCTCCTCCGCCGCGAACCGTTCGCGGTCCAGCGCCTCCGCGATCTCCTCGTCCTGGCTCATCAGCAGGTCGAGGTTGGAGTCGCCGAGGTCGAAGACGCCCATGTCCAGGTAGGCCTTCTGGAGGCGTTCGCCCCAGAGGCCGATGTCCTTGACGCAGGGGACGATCCGGCTGAAGAGGAGCTTGCGGAAGAGGTGCAGGAACTCGCTCTGCTCGCTGAGCTCCTCCGCCTCCTTCTTCGGGATGCCGAAGTTCTCCAGGACCTCGACCCCGCGCAGCCGGTCGCGCATCAGGTGACAGCCCTCGATGACGAACTCCTCGCGCTCGCGCAGTTCCGCGTCGGTGAGCTGCCTGTAGTAGTCGCGCAGCGCCATCCGGCCGAAGGCGACGTGCCGGGCCTCGTCCTGCATCACGTACGCGAGGATCTGCTTCGGCAGCGGCTTGTCGGTGGTGTCGCGGATCATGCCGAAGGCGGCGAGGGCGAGGCCTTCGATGAGGACCTGCATGCCGAGGTAGGGCATGTCCCAGCGGGAGTCGCGCAGGGTGTCGTCGAGGAGACCCTTGAGGTTGTCGTTGATCGGATACAGCATCCCGATCTTCTCGTGGAGGAAACGGCCGTAGATCTCGGCGTGCCGGGCCTCGTCCATGGTCTGGGTGGCCGAGTAGAACTTGGCGTCCAGGTCGGGGACGGACTCGACGATCCTGGCGGCGCAGATCATGGCGCCCTGCTCCCCGTGGAGGAACTGGCTGAACTGCCAGGAGGAGTAGTGCCGGCGCAGGTCGCCCTTGTCCTTCTCGGTCATCTTCGCCCAGTGGCGGGTGCCGTGGAGGGTCAGGACCTCGTCGGGGGTGCCGAGCGGGTCGTACGGGTCGACCTCGACGCCCCAGTCGATCCGGGTGGCGCCGTCCCACTGTTTGTCCTTGCCCTTCTGGTAGAGGGCGAGGAGGCGTTCGCGGCCGTCGTCGTAGTCCCAGGAGAAGCGGGCGGCACCGGCGGCGGGCACCTCCCAGACGGGTCCGGCGGGGACGTTCACGTAGAGGTCGTGCGTCGACACTGGCGACTCCTTCCGTCCGTTCGCAGCAGGCTCACACGTTGGTAGACGGATCGTCAACAAGTCGCGCACAAAGGATCGGCGGTCCCGCGCGCCCGGTGCGGGGCTCCCCCTCCGGAAGCCCCGGGGCCCGCCGCCCGGGGGATGCGCTCCACGGTTACGCTGCGGTCCATGACGAGCGCCGCCACCCCCGCGTACCGCAGGCTCAGCGTCGAGGAGCGGCGCGGGCAGCTCCTCGAAACCGCCCAGGAGCTCTTCGCCCACCGGGCGCCCGAGGACGTCTCGCTCGACGACGTCGCCGAGGCGGCCGGCGTCTCGCGGCCCCTCGTCTACCGCTACTTCCCCGGCGGCAAGCAGCAGCTGTACGAGGTGGCCCTGCGCTCCTCCGCCGACGCCCTGAACCGCTGCTTCACCGAGCCGCCGGCCGGGCCGCCGACGGAGCGGCTCGGCCGGGTGCTCGACCGCTACCTGACCTTCGTCGACGGGCACGACGCCGGGTTCAGCGCGCTGCTCCGCGGCGGCAGCGTCGCCGAGACCTCCCGGACCTCCGCGATCGTGGACGAGGTGCGACGGGCCGCCGCCGAACAGATCCTCGTCCACCTCGGGGCGGAGCGGCCGGGCCCCCGGCTCGGCATGCTCGTCCGGACGTGGATCGCCGCCGTCGAGGCGGCCTCGCTCATCTGGCTCGACGGGGGGAAGCAGCCGCCTGCGGCGGAACTGCGGGACTGGCTCGTCGACCACCTCGTCGCCCTGCTCGCGGCGACCGCGGCGAGCGACGAGGAGACGGCGGGGGTCGTGAAGCGGCTCCTCGCGCAGGAGACCCCCGAGGGGCCGGTGGCGACGCTGGCCCGGCGGGTGATCCCGGTGGTGGGCGAGGCGGCGCACCTGCTGTGAGGCCGGGGGCCGGGAGAGACTGTGGGGGTGAAAAGCGAGAACACCCCCTTCCGCGGTGGCCCCCTCGACGGCCGGGTCCTGCCGATCCTGCTCGGCCCGACCGGCCACCCGCCGAAGTGGTACGAGGTCCCCGTCCCGGCGCACGACGGGCGGCCGCCGACCCTGTACGCCTACCGGCGCGAGCCCGCGGGGTACACGAAGCGGCTCGGACTCCAGCGCGGCTGGGTCTATGTGTACGTCCCCGAGGGGCGGGAGCGGCGCGAGCTGAAGTGGCCGTGGTCGAAGCCGACACCGAGGCCGGAGTCGAAGCCGGAGCCGGAGCCGGAGCCGGAGCCGGAGCCGAACGAGTGACGCGGAGGGGCACGCCCCGATTCGTACGGTAATCGGATGAAGTGACTTGCCATCATCCCCCGTGGAGGTGGTGACGTGTCACGAAGGCTGCTGCGCACGGTCTGCACGGGGGCGCTCGCCGCGGCGACGGCGCTCACGGGGGCGCTCCCGGCGGCGGGCGCCGCCCCGGACCCGCCCGTGGACCCCCCGGCCGAGGCCCCGATCGCCTGGGCGGACCCGGCGGCGGAACCGGTCGGCCCGGTCGACCCCGCCGCACCGGCCGCCACGGGTACGGACGCGGATACGGGTACGGACGCGGATACGGGTACAGACCCCGTGACGGGCGCAGGCCCCAGCGCGGCCCCCACCGGGTCGGCGGACCCGGCCGGCCCCGCCGACCCGGCGCTCCCGCCCTCCCCCTCAACCTCGCCCTCCCCCACGGCCACTCCCCCCGTCGAGGACGACGACGCCGCCGCGCTTCCCGCCCCCGGTGGGAGCTCCGTCAGTGGGCTGCTCACCCGGTTGCGGACGCTGTATCAGCAGGCCGAGGCGGCGACCGAGCGGTACAACGCCGCGGAGGAGGCGCTGAAGCGCCAGGCCGCCGACACGAAGAAGGTCACCGCTCGGCTCACCGCCGCCCGGACGGCGCTGGCGCAGGGCCGTGCCGCGGCCGGGCGGATCGCCCGGGACCAGTACCAGGGCAGGTCCGGGCTCTCCTCGTTCCCCCCGTACCTGCGGCTGCTCTTCGCCGCGGACCCCCAGTCGGCCCTGGACGAGGGGCACCTGCTGGCCCGCGCGGCCCGCGACCGGGTCACCGCCGTCTCCCGGCTCACCAGGGCCGAGCGGCAGGCCGGCAGCCTCGCGAGCGCCTCCCGCAAGGCCCTGGACCGGCAGCAGGGGCTCGCCGCCGCGCAGCGCACCCGGCGTGACGAGGTGCGGGCCAAGTTGCTCCAGGTGGAGAAGCTGCTCGCCGCCCTGTCGCCGGACCAGCTGGCCCGGATCACCGCGCTCGAACGGGTCCAGACCGCCGGCGCGCAGAGCGAGCTGCTCGACTCCGGGGTCCTGGACGGCCCGCGCACCCCGTCCCGGGCGGGCGCGGAGGCGCTGCGCTTCGCGGTGGAGCAGATCGGCAAGCCGTACGAGTGGGGGGCGGAGGGGCCGGAGGCGTACGACTGCTCGGGGCTGACGCAGCAGGCGTGGGCGGCGGCCGGCCGGGAGCTGCCGAGGACCAGCCAGGAGCAGTGGGAGACCCTGCCCCGGGTGCCGCTGGCCGAGCTCCGTCCCGGCGATCTGGTGGTCTACTTCCCGGGCGCGACCCATGTGGCCCTCTATCTGGGCGAGGGCCTGGTGGTGCAGGCCCCGCGTCCCGGCGGGAAGGTGAAGGTCTCCCCGCTCGCGGCGAACCCGGTGCTCGGGGCCGTACGGCCCGATCCGGGGGGAGCGGCCCTGGAGACGTACACCCCGCCCGAGCTTCCCGCCGGCGCCAAGGACGGCGGGGACGAGGGCTACGACCAGAGCTGAACTCCCGCCCGCCGCAAGCCCCTTGCTCCCCCAAGTAATATGCAACAAGCTTGACGGGTCCTTACCGATGGCCGATCGCCTCCACCGGACACGGAGCCCCGTCATGCCCAGCCCCGCCGTACACAGCCCCGTCCTGCACAGACTGCTGCCGGACGCCCGGCCCCAACGCGCCCTCGCCGCCTCGAACTTCGTCAACGCCGTCGGCAGCGGCCTCTTCCTGACCGCCGGAGTGCTGTACTTCACCCAGGCCGTGCGCCTCCCGGCCGCCGCCGTGGGGCTCGGGCTCGGCATCGCCGGACTCCTCTCGCCGGCCGTGGGGATCGCCGTCGGCCACCTCGCGGACCGGCGCGGGGCGCGCGGGGTCCTGGTGTCCACGCCGGCGGTGCAGGCGCTCGCCACGGCGGCCTTCGTCCTCGCCGACGGCTTCTGGCCGTTCGTCCTCGCCGTCTCCGCGGCCACCGGCGCGAAGGCGGCCGGTCTCGCCGCCCGGGCGCCGCTCGTCCGGCACTACGGAGGGGAGAGGCCCCAGGAGTTCCGCGCCCGTCTGCGGGCCGTGACCAACGTCGGCATCTCCTTCGGGGCGCTCCTCGCGGGGTGGGCGGTCCAGGTCGGCACCCTCGGCGCCTACCAGGTCCTGGTCGCCGGGAACGCCCTCGCGTTCGCGGCCTCCGCCGCCGTCCTGCTCCTGCTGCCGCCCGTCGCGCCCGCGCCCGTCGCCCGCGGACCCCGGTGGATCGCGCTGCGGGACCGGCCGTACCTGGCGCTCACCGCACTCGACGGCGTCATGGCGATCCAGTTCAAGGTGCTCACCGTCGCGATCCCGCTCTGGCTGGTGGGGTCCACCACCGCCCCGCACTGGTTGGTCTCCGGCACCATGCTCGCCAACACCGCCCTCGTCGTCGGCCTCCAGGTGCGGGCGAGCCGTGGCGTCGACTCGCCCCGGTCCGGCGGCCGCGCCTACCGGCGCGGAGAAGGGCCGTCAGCCGCCGAAGAACGAGACGATCCCGAGCACCCGGACCCCTCCGAAGACGATCGTCCCCAGCAGGCAGCCGGCGCCCACGACGAAGCCGCCGACCGGCCACCCGCCGGCGTCCGGCGTGTACTCCTCGTCCGCGCCCTCCTCATAGAAGGCGGGATCGCCCCGGTCGACGGGCCGCCCCGACTCCTCGGCACGGGCCGCCCGCACGGTCGCCGGCTGGTTCCCGGCGAACGCGGTGGCGGCCAGGTCCGCGTCCACGCGGGCGAGGGCGTTCCACTGGGACACGAACGCACGATCGAGCACCGGGGCGCACCCCCTCGACCGGATGTCGACGGCCGGGCCCGGCGCCCGGGCACCGGCCGTCGACGGCCCCCTAGCCGGCAGAGACCTCGGCCAGGTACGCGTTCGTCTTCTCCGGGTCGAAGAAGAAGTTCTCGAAGTCCGCCGGGTCGTTGAAGCCGTTGGCGAAGCGGTCGGCGACGGGCTGCAGTTGGCCGGCCGCGCCGAGCAGGTTCAGGACGTGCTCCGGCGGGGGCGCCAGCATCGCGTTCGTCCACTTGGTGACATGCTGGGCCGTCTTCCAGTAGCGGTCGAAGGCGCCCTGCATCCACTCCTCGTCGAAGGGCTTGTCGCCCTGCTCGACGATGGCGGCGAGATACGCGGCGGCGCACTTGGACGCCGAGTTGGAGCCCTGGCCGGTGATCGGGTCGTTGGCGACGACGACGTCGGCGACGCCGAGGACCAGACCGCCGCCGGGGAGCCGGCCGATGGGGTTGCGGACGGTCGGCGCGTACCGGCCGGCGAGGGTGCCGCCCGCGTCGGTCAGCTCGACCTTCGTCGCCCGCGCGTACTCCCAGGGCGTGAACTTCTCCATCAGCTCCAGGGTCAGGGAGAGGTGCTCCGCCGGGTCCTTGACGCCCTGGAAGACGTCGAGCGGGCCGCCGGGGACGCCCTCCCAGAAGAGGATGTCGGCGCGGCCGCCGGTGGTGAGGGTCGGCATGACGAACAGCTCGCCGACGCCCGGGACGACGTTGCAGCGGACCGCGTCGAAGTCCGGGTGCTCGGGGCGGGGGCCGAGGCCGTGGACGTACGCGACGGCCAGGGCGCGCTGCGGCTCGCTGTACGGCGAACGGGACGCGTCCCGGCCGAACATGGAGACCAGCTCGCCCTTTCCGGCCGCGACGAGCACCAGGTCGTAGCTGCGGGAGAAGTAGTCCAGGTCGCCGACGGCCGCGCCGTGGATCACCAGCTGTCCGCCGCGCTGGGCGAAGGTGTCCATCCAGCCGGCCATCTTCACGCGCTGGTCGACGGACTGGGCGTAGCCGTCGAGCCGGCCGACCCAGTCGATCAGGCGGGCGGAGTCGGGGCCGGCGACGGAGACGCCGAGGCCCTCGATCTTCGGGGCCTGGGACTCCCAGAAGTTGAGACCGAGGTCCCGCTCGTGCTGGAGGGCGGTGTCGAACATGCACTGCGTGGACATGACCCGGCCGGTCCGGATCTCGTCCGCGGTCCGGTTCGACATGAGGGTGACCTCGTACCCCTGCGACTGGAGTCCGAGGGCGAGCTGCAGGCCGGACTGGCCGGCGCCGACTATGAGTATCTTCCGCATGGGCGGGGCTCCTGGCGTGACGGGTCGAACTGTTCGGGGGGCGGGCTTATTCGGGCGTGGCTTCGAGGGCGTGCGCGACCATCGTGAGCAGGCTCTCGACGACGCTGTACCGCTTGCGCGCGTCCATGATCACCACGGGCACGTGCGCGGGCACGGTCAGGGCCTCCCGCACGTCGTCCGCCTCGAACAGCTCGGTGCCCTCGAAGTGGTTGACGGCCACGATGTACGGCAGCCCGCAGCTCTCGAAGTAGTCGAGCGCCGGGAAACAGTCGGTGAGCCGCCGGGTGTCGGCGAGCACGATCGCCCCGATCGCCCCGCGCACCAGGTCGTCCCACATGAACCAGAAGCGCTGCTGTCCCGGCGTGCCGAAGACGTACAGCACCAGGTCGTTGTCGAGGGTGATCCGGCCGAAGTCCATCGCCACCGTGGTGGTGAGCTTGTCCGGGGTGGCGGTGAGGTCGTCGGTGTCCTCGCTCGCCCGGGTCATCAGCGCCTCGGTCTGGAGCGGGGTGATCTCCGAGACGGCGCGGACGAAGGTGGTCTTGCCGACGCCGAAGCCGCCCGCGACGACGATCTTCGTCGCGATCGGGGCGCGGGAGTGGTCGAGCTGCCAGTCCTGGGCGCCCTCTTCGGCGTCGACCCCGTCGGTGGCGGCCTCGTCGGCGGCCGGTTCGCGCGACGCGGACCCCGGCTGGGCGGGGATGCCGACGGCGACCGCCGGCGTTTCGGAGACGGCGGTGGCGTCAGAGACGACGGAGTCCACTCAGCACCCTTTCGAGGAGCGCGCGGTCGGGCTGCCCGGTGCCGTGACCGGTCCCGTACACACGGATCTTTCCCTGGTCGGCCAGGTCGCTGAGCAGCACCCGGACGACCCCCAACGGCATCTTCAGAAGCGCCGAGATCTCCGCGACCGTCCGCATCCGGCGGCAGATCTCGACGATGGCCCGCATCTCCGGCATCAGGCCGCGGGCGGCGGGCCCACCGTCCGTCAGGACCTTGCGGGAGGCGGGCGCTTCGAGCGCCGCCACGAAGGTCTCGACGAGCAGGATGTGACCGAAGCGGGTCCGGCCGCCGGTCAGCGAGTACGGGCGCACGCGCGCGGGGCGCCGTCCCTCTCCCCGTACCGGCAGCTTGAAGGCGTGATGCGCCGAGGACATGGCCGTCACCGGGTGCTCTCCATCGATTTGCGCAGCTCACTGCGGACTTCGGGGGTGAGTACGTGACCGGCGCGGCCCACGAAGAGTGCCATGTGGTACGCCACGACGCTCATGTCGCAGTCGGGCGTGGCGTGCACGCCGAGCAGCGAGCCGTCGCTGATCGACATGACGAAGACGCTGCCCTCCTCCATCGCCACCATCGTCTGCTTGACCCCGCCGCCGTCCATCAGCCGGGCCGCCCCGATGGTGAGGCTGCCGATGCCGGAGACGATGGTGGCCAGATCGGCGCTGGAGCCGCGCGGCCCGTCGGGACGGCCGGCGT
Source organism: Streptomyces sp. NPDC006197 (assembly GCF_040613865.1). Taxonomy (NCBI): domain Bacteria; kingdom Bacillati; phylum Actinomycetota; class Actinomycetes; order Kitasatosporales; family Streptomycetaceae; genus Streptomyces; species Streptomyces sp. NPDC006197. The sequence goes on from NZ_JBEXSZ010000019.1 coordinate 15,120, forward strand.
CCGCGGCGACCGTCGTGGCCTGCTGGATGGCCGGGTCCGACGAGAGCAGCATCAGTCCGTCGGAGGAGACGACGGCCACCGAGCGGACCCCCGGGACCTCCTCCACCAGATTCCCCAACAGCCATTGCAGGTTGCGGGCTTCCGTGCTCAGTCCGAACGTTCCCGTCGCGGTCAACTGCGTGCCTCCTCGACTGTGTCCCCCGTCTTCTCCCCTGTACGTGCGGTCTTCGTGGCTTCTGTGCGCGCCGTGCCCAGCTCCGCCTCCACGTCCCGGCGCCCGGCCTTGGCGCCCTGGTGGAAGCCGCCGAGCCGGCGGCGCAGGGCCTCCGCGTCCACGCCGCCCTGGCGGGGCGCGGTGGGGGCGGAGGGCTGGCGGACCACCTGCGGGGTGCGCTTGGGCAGTCCCTTGTCGGTGACCCGCTCCCACTGCGCGGGGCGCGGACCGGGCACCGTCCCGTCGGCGGCGATCGCCTCGCCGGGGGCCGCCTCGACGGGGGCCGCCTCCTCGCCGTCGGCGACGCGCTCGTGGGTGTCCGGCTCCGGCGGCGGGTCGGGCAGCCGGACCTGGAGCGTGGTCTCGGAGACGGACTCGTACGACGCCTCGTACGACGCCTCGGACGCGGCTTCCGGCTCGGGGACGTACGGCGGCTCGGGCTCGGGGGTGTACGCGGGCTCGGGCTCGTACGCCGCTTCCGGCTCCGGGGCGTACGGCGGCTCGGGCGCGGCCTCCGGTTCCGGCTCCGGGGCGTACGGCGGCTCCTGCTGCTGCGGCTGTTCCGTGTCCGCCGCCAGGAACGCGGCCTCCGCCGCCTCCACGAGGGGGTCGCGGTGCCGGGGCGGCAGGGTGTTGGAGTTGGCCTCCGCGACCGAGCCGGGCAGCTGGATCGCGGGCGCGGTGCCGACGACCCGTACGGGCTCCGACACGGCCGTCGGCGGGGTGGTCGGCAGCAGGGGCAGCGGCAGGACCACGACGGCCGCCGTGCCGCCCGGCTTCTGCTCGCGCAGCTCGACGCGCACCCCGTGGCGGGCGGCGAGCAGGGCGATGACCCGCATGCCGAGCCCCTCGCCCTCGAAGGCCTCCGGGTCGGCCTCGGCGAGGCGCGCGTTGAGCTCGGCGGACCTGGAGGCGGTCATGCCGATGCCCGAGTCCTGCACGGAGAGCATCACCTCGCCGCTCTCCAGGAGCCAGCCGGAGAGCTGGACCTCGGCGTCGGGCGGCGAGAAGGAGGTGGCGTTCTCCAGGAGTTCCGCGACCAGGTGGCTCAGGTCGTCCGCGGCGAAGCCGGCGACCTGGGCGTGCGGCGGCAGCGACTGGATGGTGACCCGCTCGTACCGCTCGATCTCGCTGACGGCCGCGCGCAGCACGTCGACGAGCGGGACGGGCCCGGCGTGGCCGTGGACGTGCTCGTGGCCGGCGAGGACGAGGAGGTTCTCGCTGTGGCGGCGCATGACGGTCGCCATGTGGTCGAGCTTGAACAGGGTCGCGAGGCGGTCCGGGTCCTGCTCGCGCTCCTCCAGCTTCTCGATGACGCCGAGCTGCCGCTCGACGAGCCCGAGGCTGCGCAGCGAGAGGTTGACGAAGGTGTGGTGGACGGTGCCCCTGAGCCGTTCGAGGTCGGCGGTGAGGAGGGCCACCCGGCCCTGGAGGTCGGCGCGCTGGGCGGCGAGCTCCGCGCCGACGGCGTCCTTGGCGGCGGCCAGGTCGGCGCGCTCGTCGGTGAGCCGCTCGGTCTGCGCGGCGAGGCCGGCGAGCTTGCCGTGCAGGGCGTTGAGGGAGCGGACGACCTGGGCGAACTCGTCGTTGCGGCCGGTGAAGCGGATCGCTTCCTCGGCGTGCGGCTCGGGGGCCGCGGCGAGCCGGGCGGCGCCGAGGCGGAGCACGGCGAGCGGCCGGGTGAGGGTGCGGGCGACGTAGGTGGAGATGCCGATCGCGACGAGGAGGCAGCCGCCGAGGAAGGCGATGCGCAGTTCGAGGGCGGTGACGTCGTCGTCGCGGAGCGCGGCGAGGCGTTCGACCCGCTGGGTGGCGAGGGCGGACTCGACGCCGCGCATCTGCTCGATGCGGGCGGAGAGGGCGGCCTCCAGGGCGACCGGGTCCGTGCCGCGCTCGGCCTCGGTCAGCCTGGGCTGGTCGGTGAGGCTGGCGAGGGCGAGCTCGGCGGTCTTGACGTCGGGGCCGGTGACGGTGGCCGCGAGGGAGTCGCGGGCGGTGGAGCCGGCGGCCTGGTCGAAGTCGCCGAGGGCGGCGAGCTCGCGGACGCGGGCCTGCTGGGCGGCCGCGGTGAGGCCGTCGCGGGCCCGCTCGGCCTCGGCGGCGCCCTCGGGCTCGTCGGCGACGTAGGTGCCGGTCCGGGAGTCGTAGTGGACGCCCCCGGTGGGCTCGGGCTGCGGCGCGGAGAGCGCGCCGAGGAGCAGGCCGCGGGTGGCGGAGGCCTGTTCGACGGCGCGGCCGAGGGCGGCGGGGGCGCGGGTGGCCCCGGTCAGCGCGGTGTCGGAGGCGCGGGCCGGGGTCTTGTCGGCGAGTTCGTCGGCGAGGGCCTGGAGCTTGCCGATGACGTCGGAGTACGCCTTGTGGGCCTCCAGGGCCGTGCCCTTGCCGGTGAGGGCGGTGCGGCGGACGGAGGGGACGCCGGCGAGGTCGCGGCGGAGTTCGGCGGGGGCGGCGTTCCGGATCTCGTCGATCTGGCGGTCGACGCGGGTGGAGCGCGCGTCGGTGACCTTCCGCCGGTGCTCGGCGTCGCCGCTCTGGGTCTCGCGTCCGGCGGCGATGTACGCCACGACCTCGTCGCGCTCGTCGGCGAGGGAGTGCGCGAGGGTGACGGCCTGCCGGTCGAGTTCGGCGAGGGTGACGAGGCGCTGGGACTCGGTGAGCTCGGTGGAGGCGGCGAGGATCGCGGGGGCTCCGGCGGCGAGGACGGTGACGCCGACGAGGGCGACGCCGGCGACCAGCCGGTTGCGGACGCGCTTGGGCCGGCCGGTGGGGGCCTGCGGCTCACCGGGGGTCTGGCTCTGCGTGCCGTTGTTGCTCCGAGGCCGCTTCTTCTGCACCGGTGCTCGCATTCTTGATTCGTCCGCCGATGAAGCAGAGGTGACGGTCGGTCACATGGAGCGCCCCCACCCCTGGTACGGCTTCCGACCATTCCAGCGCTTCCGGCAGGGGGACGGGCATCGGCCGCTCCGCCACCCGAACGAGTGAACAACACTCAGTAGTTGGCGAACAACTTCCGGAGGCGGCTTCCGGGGGCTCGCGCGGGGCGCCGGTTGGATCTTCCGGGCGGCCTTTGGCAGGATGCCCGCCCGCAGCTTCCCGGAGGTGCTTCTTCCGCCTCTCGGGCCGCGTCCGCGAGGTTGGTACAGGCCTTTTCCGGTCATTTGCAGGTCCCGTGAAGGAATTCCGGGAAGAATGCGCGGGGGCGGGCAGACTGGACGCCATGCGCAGTGAAGTCGCCTCCCTTCCCGGCAGCCCCGAACGCCCCAATGAGGACTGGGTGGCCGCCGTTCCGTCCACCTCGGACGGCGGAGGGGCGGTCGTCCTGCTCGACGGCGTCACGCCCCCCGTCGGTGATGACGGTTGTGTGCACACGGTCCCGTGGTTTACCGCGCGACTGGGCGGAGCTTTGACCGAACTGTCCGGTTCTCGCCGGGACATGCCCCTGTCCGAGATCCTGTCGCTGGCAATCCGGCGCACCGCGGACGCCCACCGCAACACCTGTGACCTTTCTCACGTGCGAACGCCCCAGGCGACCGTGGTGCTCGCCCGCTGGGACGAGACCCGGGTCGAGCACCTCGTCCTCTCCGACTCCGTCCTCCTCCTGGAGGCTCCCGACGGGACGGTGCGGGCGGTGGTCGACGACCGGCTCGACCGGGTGCCGGACGAGGTGCGGCGCTCGCTGGAGGCGACGGACCGGCTGCGGAACCGCGTGGGCGGCTTCTTCACCGCGGCGGCGGACCCGGCGGTCGCGGCGCGGGCGGTCACCGGGACGACCCCGCGCGCGGAGGTGCGGGCCCTGGCGGCGCTCACGGACGGGGCGAGCCGCTGGGTGGACCTGTTCGGCGAGGGCGACTGGGCGGACTGTTTCGGCGTGCTGCGCGAGGAGGGTCCGGCCGGTCTGCTCCGCCGGGTGCGGGCCCTGGAGGCGCGAAGCGACGGGGGCGCCCCCGGACGAAGCCCGGGGGGCGGCGCGCGGGTGGGCGGGCCGCTCCGCTGGAAGCTCCACGACGACGCGACCGCGGTGTACGCGGAGCTGTGGGACCGCTGAGCGGCGGCCCCGGGCGTCAGCCCTCCGAGCGGACGTTGAAGTGGTTCAGGAGGCGGGCCAGTTCGGCGACCTCGGCGCGGTCCCAGTCGGCGAGTTTGCGGACGTAGCGTTCGCGCCGGGCGTCGCGGACGCTGCGGAAGCGGCTGCGGCCCTCCTCGGTGAGGCGGACCAGCGAGGCGCGGCCGTCGGCGGGGTCGGGGTCGCGGGCGACGAGCCCGAGGTCCTCCAGGGCGCGGAGCTGGCGGCTCATGGTGGCCTTGCCGACGCCGAAGTAGCCGGCGAGTTCGGTGGCCCGCTGGGGTCCGGCGTCGTCGAGGCGTACGAAGAGGCCGTAGGCGGCCGGCTCCAGTTCGGGGTGGACCTCGCGGGCCATCTCGCCGGACTGGGCGCGGGCGCGGCGCAGAAAGACCGCCAGCTCCCGTTCGAGGGCGAGGAATTCCTGGTCCACACCACCTCCGGCGGTGGCCCGGCCTTCACTTCCCGTACCGCTTCCGTGCACGTCAGCACCTCCCGCACGCTTTCCGGTCGCTGAAAGTTTCTTGCCGAGGCGTCCATCGCCGCAGCTCCTTCAGTATTTCGCAGGCGTAGACCAACGGCGGCAACCGGGCCCTCTTCCGTGGGCGGGTCTACGTGCGTAGCGTCTTTCCCGGCAGCCCTGAGTGACATGTCCATTCCAGGTCGTGTCGTCCGGCCTGCCCCCACCGCTCCCCCACCGAGCCTTTCGGAGGCACGCAATGCGTGTGCACAGATCCGGAACGACCCTCGCCGGCGCCGCCCTCGCGGCCCTGACCCTCCTCCTCCCCCTCGGCCTCTCCGGCACCGCCACCGCCGCCCAGGACCCGGGCGCCGAGAAGGCGACCCCCGCCCGCGGCTCCGCCTACATGGGCATGGGCGTGATCGCGCACGACGGCCAGGGCGCCAAGCCCGGCGGCTTCTCCACCCTGGCCACCCAGACGGAAGGCGTCGACGTCTCCGGCCACCAGGGCAACGTGGCCTGGTCGACCCTGTGGAGCAGCGGCGTGAAGTGGGCCTACGTCAAGGCGACGGAAGGCACGTACTACAAGAACACCTACTTCGCGCAGCAGTACAACGGCTCGTACAACGTGGGCATGATCCGCGGCTCGTACCACTTCGCGACCCCGGACACGACCTCCGGCGCCACCCAGGCCGACTACTTCGTCAACAACGGCGGCGGCTGGTCGAGGGACGGCAAGACCCTGCCGGGCGTGCTGGACATCGAGTGGAACCCGTACGGCGCGACCTGCTACGGCAAGACGGCGTCCGGGATGGTCGCGTGGATCCAGGACTTCGTGAACCGCTACCGGTACCGGACCGGCCGCGACCCGGTGATCTACACGGCCACCAGCTGGTGGAAGCAGTGCACCGGGAACTCCGCGGCCTTCGCCTCCACCAACCCGCTGTGGATCGCGCGGTACGCCTCCGAGGTCGGCGAACTCCCGGCCGGCTGGCCGTACTACACGATGTGGCAGTACACCTCCTCCGGCCCGACGGTCGGCGACCACGACCACTTCAACGGCGACCTCTCGCGGGTCCAGGCGCTCGCGAACGGCTGAGCCGGCTCCCTCTCCGCCCGACGGCGGCCTCCCGGGTGTGCGGCACCCCGGGGGGCCGCCTTTTTCCGTCCCTCCCCTTGCCCATTGGTATGGACCAATGCGAGGCTTCCTCCGCCGGTCACCCGGGGCCCAACTCCCGGGTTTCCGGAGCGCGTTGCTCACCCGTACTCCCCCACGCACGAGAGAGAGCCCCCGCATGCCGTCCTTCCGCCGCACCGTCACCGGCGCCGCAGCCCTGTCCGCCGCCGCAACCCTGGTCAGCCTCGCCCCCGCCACCGCGAGCGCCCACGGGGCCGTCTTCAACCCCGTGAGCCGGGTGGCGGCCTGCTATGCCGAAGGCCCCGAGACGCCCAGGTCGCAGGTGTGCAAGGACCTCGTCGCCGACTCCGGCACCCAGCCGCTCTACGACTGGAACGAGGTCAACATCGCCGACGCCGCCGGGCGGCACCAGGCCCTCATCCCGGACGGCAGGCTCTGCTCGGCCAACCGCGAGAAGTACCGGGCCCTGGACTGGGCGCGCACCGACTGGCCGGCCACGGCCGTCGCCGCCGGCTCCTTCGACTTCAGGTTCCGGGTGACGGCCCCGCACTCGGGCACGATGACCGTCTACATCACCAAGGCCGGCTTCGACCCGACCCGCCCCCTGAAGTGGTCGGACCTGGACCCGACCCCCGTCGCCGTCCACGCCACCGGCCGCACCGCCACCGACGGCTACTACAACTTCACCGGCACCTTCCCGGCCCGCACCGGCCGCCACATCGTCTACAAGATCTGGCAGCGCAACGACAGCCCCGAGGCCTTCTACAGCTGCTCGGACGTCACCTTCGGCGGTACGGCGACGGCGACGGGAACAGGGACGGCGACAGGGGCCCAGGCCCCGACCGAGGCGAGGATCGCGGCCGGCGCCGAGCTGTCCACCGTGAGCCACGCGGGCCACGGCGGCGACGAGCAGCCCCCGGCCCTCTCCGCCGACACCGCCGAGGCCCCCTCCTCGCCGCTGCCGACGGCCCTCACGGGCGCGGGCGCCCTCGCCGTCTTCGCGGCGGGCAGCCTGCTCCTGGGCCGCCGCCGCAACACGTCCGCCTCCTGAGGCCGCGGGACGCCCCCGGCTCCCAGGACTTGTCCGACCCTGATCCGCCGGACGGCCCCTAGGCGCCCGAGGCGAGCGGGAAGAGGGCGGCGAGCCGGGGCGTCGCCGGCACCTCCGGCCGAGGCCCCCGGTCCTCCTCGTCCTCTTCCCACTCCCCCGCCGCCTCCGCGGCGTCCTCCGCCTCCTCGACGGCGTCGAGGAACTCCTCGCCGTCGTCGTCCTCCTGGCCCGTCAGCTCGTCGTACGCGTCCTGGGCGACGTAGTCGAGCTCCTCCCACTCGGGCCACTCGTCGTCGTCCCACTCGTCGCGGTGCCGGCCCACGAGCGCGCGCACCGCGGGCACGTCGGCCAGCGCGTCCGGGTCGGCGAGGACCGACTCGTACGCCTTGCGGCCCTGGCCCACCAGCCAGAGCGTGAAGTAGTGGAAGCCGTCGTCCGTACAGACGCCGCCCTCGATCCGGTTCGCCGCCGCCCACACCGCGCGCGTGTCCGCGGCCTCGCACGCCCGCTCCAGCCGCACCTGGAAGTCCACGCTCTCGGCCACCGGACGCCGTATCAGCTCCTCCCGCAGCCATTCGAGGCGCTCGTCCCGGTCACCGGTCCGGCGGATCGACTCGTCGATGAGAGCCCAGAAGGCGTCGTCGTTCATGCGTACGAGCATGCCAGTCCCGACTGACATCCGGGTAACGAGATCCGGGCGCGCCGGAGCGGGGTGCCGCGGACGGCACCCCGCTCCGGGACGTGGGAAGTTACGCGGCCACCTCCACCGGCACCACCGCCGGCGCGAGGGCGATCTCCAGGACCTGGCGGACGTCCGTCACCGGGTGGACCTCCAGCTTCTCCAGGATCTCGGCCGGGACGTCGTCCAGGTCGGCCTCGTTCCGCTTGGGGATCACGACGGTCGTGATGCCCGCCCGGTGCGCGGCGAGGAGCTTCTGCTTCACACCGCCGATCGGCAGCACCCGGCCGGTGAGGGACACCTCGCCGGTCATGGCCACGTCCGTGCGGACGAGCCGGCCGCTCAGCAGGGAGGCGAGGGCGGTCGTCATGGTGACGCCCGCGCTCGGCCCGTCCTTGGGCACCGCGCCCGCCGGGAAGTGGATGTGCACGCCCCGGTCCTTCAGGCCGGTGACGGGCAGCTCCAGTTCCGCGCCGTGCGAGCGGAGGAAGGAGAGCGCGATCTGCGCCGACTCCTTCATCACGTCGCCCAGCTGACCGGTGAGGGTCAGGCCGGCGGCGCCCGTCTCCGGGTCGGCGAGGGACGCCTCCACGAAGAGGACGTCACCGCCCGCGCCGGTCACGGCGAGCCCGGTGGCGACACCCGGCACGGCCGTCCGCCGCTCCGCCGGGTCCTGGGCCGACTCCGGCACGTGGTGCGGACGTCCGATGAGCTCCCGCAGGCCGTCGGGGCCGATCGCGAACGGCAGCTCGCGGTCGCCCAGTTCGTGCTGGGCCGCGACCTTGCGGAGCAGCCGGGCGATCGAACGCTCCAGGGTGCGGACGCCGGCCTCGCGGGTGTACTCGCCGGCCAGCTTCCGCAGCGCGGCCTCCTCCAGGACGACCTCGCCCGGCTCCAGACCGGCCCGCTCCAGCTGGCGCGGGAGCAGGTGGTCACGGGCGATGACGACCTTCTCGTCCTCCGTGTAGCCGTCGAGGCGCACCAGCTCCATGCGGTCGAGGAGCGCCTCGGGGATGGCTTCGAGGACGTTGGCGGTGGCCAGGAAGACGACGTCGGAGAGGTCGAGCTCGACCTCCAGGTAGTGGTCGCGGAAGGTGTGGTTCTGCGCGGGGTCGAGGACTTCGAGGAGCGCCGCCGCGGGGTCGCCGCGGAAGTCGGAGCCGACCTTGTCGATCTCGTCGAGCAGGACCACCGGGTTCATCGAACCGGCCTCCTTGACGGCGCGGACGATCCGGCCGGGCAGGGCGCCGACGTACGTCCGCCGGTGGCCGCGGATCTCCGCCTCGTCGCGTACGCCGCCGAGGGCGACCCGGACGAACTTCCGGCCCATGGCGTGGGCCACCGATTCCGCGATCGACGTCTTGCCGACGCCGGGCGGGCCGACCAGGGCGAGGACGGCGCCGCCTCGGCGGCCGCCGACGACGCCGAGGCCGCGGTCGGAGCGCCGCTTGCGCACCGCGAGGTACTCGGTGATCCGCTCCTTCACGTCGTCGAGGCCGGCGTGCTCGGCGTCCAGGACCTCGCGGGCGCCCCGGATGTCGTACCGGTCCTCGGTCCGCTCGTTCCACGGCAGTTCGAGGACGGTGTCGAGCCAGGTGCGGATCCAGGAGCCCTCCGGGGACTGGTCGCTGGACCGCTCCAGCTTCTCGACCTCCTTGAGGGCGGCCTCGCGCACCTTCTCGGGCAGGTCGGCGGCCTCCACGCGGGCGCGGTAGTCGTCGGACTCGTCGCCCTCGGACTCGCCGTTGAGGTCGCGCAGTTCCTTGCGGACGGCTTCGAGCTGGCGGCGGAGCAGGAACTCGCGCTGCTGCTTGTCGACACCCTCCTGGACGTCCTTGGCGATGGTCTCGGCGACCTCCTGCTCGGCGAGGTGCTCGCGCAGCTGGGCGGTGGCGAGCTTGAGGCGGGCGACCGGGTCGGCGGTCTCCAGGAGTTCGACCTTCTGCCCGACGCTGAGGAAGGGCGAGTAGCCGGAGTTGTCGGCGAGGGCGCCGACGCCGTCGATCTGCTGGACGCGGTCGACGACCTGCCAGGCGCCGCGCTTCTTGAGCCAGCTGGTGGCCAGCGCCTTGTACTCCTTGACCAGTTCGGTCACGGCGCCGGGCAGCGGGTCGGGGAGGGTCTCCTCGACGGTGCTGCCCTCGACCCAGAGGGCGGCGCCGGGGCCTGTCGTTCCGGCGCCGATGCGGACGCGGCCGAGGCCGCGGATCAGCGCGCCGGGGTCGCCGTCGGACAGACGGCCGACCTGCTCGACGATGCCCAGGACGCCGGTGCCGGCGTAGGTGCCGTCGACGCGCGGCACGAGCAGCACGCGGGGCTTGCCCGCGCCGGCGCGGGCCGCCGCCTGGGCGGCCTCGACGGCGGCCCGTACGTCGGTGTCGGACAGGTCCAGCGGCACCACCATTCCGGGCAGCACGACCTCGTCGTCGAGCGGCAGCACAGGCAGAGTGAGCGGCACGGACGCCATGGACTCAGAAGCCATGATCTCCCCTTCGGCAGTCAAGTTGAGCTATGTGCACTCAATGCTTGTGAGCCTCGGGATGTTCCCGGACGTCCGTTCGCTCTGAGCGATCACCCCCACACGCGCCCGCGCGGGGCGGATGTAATGCCTGCATGGATATGGCAGCTATTACTTCCGCCTGGGTGGCGGGCTGGACCGTCTCGCGGGGCACCCCGTCCGCCGTCGCCGAGCCCTGGGGCTACCGGATCGACGTCGGGCTGCCCCGGCACGTCGTACGGCACGTCCTGCCCGCCCCCGACGCGGCCTCCGTCGGCGCGCTCTGCGCCCGGCTGACCACGCCGTACAGCTGGCTCAAGGTGATGGCGGGGCCGGAGGAGGTGGCGCCGTGGATCACCGAGGGGTGGACCGTCCCCGACGATCCGGGCTTCATGATGGTCAAGCCGCTGGACCCGGGCGTCCGCCCCGCGCCCCCCGAGGGGTACGCCCGGACCACCGAGGTCGAGGACGGCGTCATCCGGGTCCGGATCCTCGCCCCGGACGGCACCCTCGCCGCCCGCGGCCAGATCGCCCCGACCGGCTCCACCGCCGTCGCCGACCAGATCGAGACCGACCCCGCGCACCGGCGCCGGGGCCTGGGCTCGAACGTCATGCGCACCCTGGAGGCCGCCGCCGCCCAGGCCGGCGCCGAGACCGGGGTGCTCGCCGCGACCACGGACGGCCTCGCGCTCTACGACTCGCTGGGCTGGCGCCACCGGGGGCCGCTCACCGGGATCGTCCGGACGGACCCCTGAGGCTCCCGACGCCCCCTGACGTCCCCCGGGACTCCTGACACTCCCCGGTGCCCCTGGTGTTCCACGACGCTCCCCGCCGCGTCCGGCTGCGCGCGGGGCCCCGGAGCGGGCATGCTCGTTCCATGGTGCGAGGCGTACGGGGTACGGGAACGTGGTGCGGGACCCTGCTGCTGGCGGGAGCCCTGGTCGGCGGCGCGAGCGGCTGCGGCCCCGGGACGCCGCCCGCGCCCGGCGGACCGTCGAGCGTGAGCGCATCGGCCCTGCCGAGCCCCACGACGGACCCCGGCACCCCGGCGGCGGACCCCCAGCCGGGCGAGGTCCTCGTCGAGGTGGTCGTCAACGGCGGCCTGGCGGGCGTCCGCAACCGGCTCGTCGTCCACTACGACGGCAGCTGGACCAGCCGCTCCGGCACCAAGCCGCCCCGGACCGGCAGACAGACCCCCGCCGAGGCCGCCGAGCTCCGGGCGGCCCTGGAGGACCCGGCGTTCGCCCTGGTCCCGGAGCGCCCGACGGGCAGGCCGATCCCGGACGGCTTCCAGTACTACGTGACGTACCGCCACCGTCTGGTCGTCGCGGACGACGGCGAGCGCTCGCCCGCTCTCCAGCGGGTCTTCGCCGCCCTGCCGGAGGGCGGACCGCCGACGAACCCCTGAGCGGGTCCGCGGGCGGACCGGCCGCGGGTGACGGCCCGTCACCTATTCGTCCCGGCCGCGCGTGCGGCTCGTTATGCGTTTGTCCCGGCCGTCGGCGCCCCGCGAGGATGGCCGGACGAACCGGACGCACACGAGACAACGGAGTGATCATGACCAGCCCCGTCACCCTCGACCGACGTGAAGGGCCGTACGGAGAAGTGGTGCTCCGCCGCCACGCCGAGCACTACGAGATCATCGCCAACGGCACCTTCCTGATGGACACCTCCGACGGGCGCTCCGAGCGGCTCCTGATCGACGCGGCCCTCGACGCCCTCCCCGAGGAGTCCCGTACCGGCGCCTCCGTCCTCGTCGGCGGCCTCGGCGTCGGCTTCTCCCTGGCCCACGCCGCCGCCGACCCCCGCTGGGGCCGGATCACGGTCGCCGAGCGTGAGGAGGCGATCATCGACTGGCACCGGCAGGGACCGCTCGCGGCGATCTCGGGGGCCGCGCTCGCCGATCCGCGGACCGTGATCCTGCACACGGACCTCGTGGCCCACCTCCGCACCACCACCGACACCTACGACGCCCTCTGTCTCGACATCGACAACGGCCCCGACTGGACGGTCACCGAGGACAACGAATCCCTGTACTCGGCCGAGGGATTGGCGACCTGCGCGGCCCGCCTGAACCCCGGCGGGATCCTCGCCGTGTGGTCCGCGCAGCCGTCCGCCGATTTCGAAGAGTCGTTGCGGAATGCCGGATTCAGCGGGGTACGGACGGAAGAGATCCCCGTTGCCCGGGGCGTCCCCGACGTGGTCCACCTCGCGGTCCGTCCCGGATAGCTCCTGGATAGCCGGGACACCGCCGGTACCTCTAGGCTGCTGCACCGACATCGGCGACGCGAGGCGGGGCAATGGAGCAGACACACACCACTCACCACGGTGCGGCGGCCACTCCGGGGGCCCAGCGGCGCGTCCTGGTGGTCGAGGACGACGCCACGATCGTGGAGGCGATCTCCGCGCGGCTGCGCGCCGAGGGCTTCCTGGTGCAGACCGCGACCGACGGCCCCGCGGCCGTCGACGCGGCCGAGGCCTGGCAGCCCGACCTGATGGTCCTGGACGTGATGCTGCCCGGCTTCGACGGCCTGGAGGTGTGCCGCAGGGTCCAGGCCCAGCGCCCCGTCCCGGTCCTCATGCTGACCGCCCGCGACGACGAGACCGACATGCTGGTCGGCCTCGGCGTCGGCGCGGACGACTACATGACCAAGCCGTTCTCGATGCGCGAGCTGGCCGCCCGGGTGCACGTGCTGCTGCGCCGCGTGGAGCGGGCCGCGCTCGCGGCGGTCACCCCGCGCAGCGGGATCCTGCGCCTGGGCGAGCTGGAGATCGACCACGCGCAGCGCCGGGTCCGGGTCCGCGCGGAGGACGTGCACCTGACCCCGACCGAGTTCGACCTGCTGGTCTGCCTGGCGAGCACCCCCCGGGCGGTCCTCTCCCGCGAGCAGCTGCTCGCCGAGGTGTGGGACTGGGCGGACGCCTCGGGCACCCGGACCGTGGACAGCCACATCAAGGCGCTGCGCCGGAAGATCGGGGCCGAGCGGATCCGTACGGTCCACGGCGTCGGCTACGCGCTGGAGACCCCGGCGCCGTGAGCCGGCCGGGGCCCGGGAGGCCGCACACGGGACAGGGGCCGCGCCGGCCCCGCCGGATCGTGATCTCGATCAAGACCAAGCTGGGCGCCCTGGTCGTCGGGGCGGTCCTGCTGACCTCCTGCCTGGCCCTGGTGGCGATCCGCACCTCCACCGAGTTCCGGTACATCACGATCTTCGCGATGATCGCAACCCTGCTGATCACCCAGTTCGTGGCGCAGTCCCTGACGGCGCCGCTGGACGAGATGAACACGGTGGCGGGATCGATCTCGCGCGGGGACTTCAGCCGCCGGGTGCGGGGCGCGGACCGGCGGGACGAGCTGGGCGACCTCGCCTCGACGATCAACCGCATGGCGGACGACCTGGAGGCCGTCGACCGGCACCGCAAGGAGCTGGTGGCCAATGTCTCGCACGAGCTGCGCACGCCGATCGCCGCGCTGCGGGCCGTCCTGGAGAACGTCGTGGACGGGGTGTCCGAGGCCGATCCCGAGACCATGCGGTCGGCCCTGAAGCAGACGGAGCGGCTCGGACGCCTCGTGGAGACCCTGCTCGATCTGTCACGTCTTGACAACGGTGTCGTCGCGCTCCGGGCGAGCCGTTTCGAGGTCTGGCCGTATCTGTCGGGCGTCCTGCGGGAGGCGAACCTGGCGGCGTCCCAGCGCGGCCTGTCGTCCACCTCGGGACTGCACCGCCGTACGGACGTGCACCTGCATCTGGACGTCTCGCCGCCCGAGCTGGTCGCGCACGCGGACGCGGAGCGGCTGCACCAGGTGATGGCGAACCTGATCGACAACGCGGTGAAGCACTCCCCGCCGCACGGCCGGGTCACGGTCCGGGCCCGGCGCGGCCCGTACCCGGACTCGCTGGAGCTGGAGGTCGAGGACGAGGGTCCCGGCATCCCGGAGTCGGAGCGGCACAAGGTCTTCGAGCGGTTCAACCGGGGCTCGGCCAAGGACCGGCAGGGGCCGGGCAGCGACGGCGGCACGGGCCTCGGGCTCGCGATCGCCCGCTGGGCGGTGGATCTGCACGGCGGCGGGATCGGAGTGGCCGAATCGTCACGTGGATGCCGCATCAGAGTCACTCTTCCGGGCAGCCTTCCCCCCAGAGATTGACGTAGGGTTCGAACCGGAAGCGCACGTTCTGCGTGTACGTGAGCAGGACCTGCGTCAACGTGAGCGGGAGTGCGCTTCCGTGAGCGAGACCTGCGTCTACGTGAGCGGGACGTGATCAGGGGTGCGGCCGAACCGGGCCGTGCTCGCGCTTTTCCGTACCCTCACACATGGTGAACCACGGTTGTTTCCCGCCATTCACAGCGTCGAAACACCTCGTCAAGTGTGACTTGCACGACGTTGGACTGCCCGGCCTGCACCTCCCGGCCGGACAGGCGTAGCCTTTATTTCCGCTGTCCATCACCTTGTGAAGCGGAAGAGGGCGGTTGCCGCCGTGTCGTCTCAGTCCCCCAGTACCCCGAGCTCCCCGACCGACCAAGACGGGCAGGGCCAGAACCCTGCAGCCGCCTTCGGTGCCAATGAGTGGCTCGTCGACGAGATCTACCAGCAGTACCTCCAGGACCCGAATTCGGTCGATCGTGCCTGGTGGGACTTCTTCGCCGACTACAAGCCCGGAGCGTCGGACACCCCGGCCGCCCCGGCCCCCACCACCACTCAGAGCGCGCCCGCCGCGCCGCAGGCGGGCCCCGCACAGGCCGCGCCTTCGGCTCCGGCGGCCGTCCCGGCCCCCGCGCCCGCCCCGGCCGCGGCCCCGGCCCCGGCTCCCGCTCCGGCGAAGCCCGCGGTGGCCGCCCCGGCCGCCGTGAAGGCCGCTCCGGCCCCGGCTCCGGCGAAGCCCGCGGCCTCCCCGGCCGCCGAGGCCCCCGCCGGCCCGGAGCTGATCACGCTGCGCGGCCCCGCCGCCGCGGTCGCGAAGAACATGAACGCCTCCCTGGAGGTGCCGACGGCCACGTCCGTCCGCGCCGTCCCGGTGAAGCTGCTCTTCGACAACCGGATCGTGATCAACAACCACCTGAAGCGCGCCCGGGGCGGGAAGATCTCCTTCACGCACCTCATCGGCTACGCGATGGTGCAGGCGATCAAGGCCATGCCGTCGATGAACTACTCCTTCGCGGAGAAGGACGGCAAGCCGACCCTGGTCAAGCCGGAGCACGTGAACTTCGGCCTCGCGATCGACCTGGTGAAGCCCAACGGCGACCGCCAGCTCGTCGTCGCGGGCATCAAGAAGGCCGAGACGCTCAACTTCTTCGAGTTCTGGCAGGCGTACGAGGACATCGTCAAGCGCGCCCGCGTGGGCAAGCTGACGATGGAGGACTTCTCCGGCGTCACGGTCTCCCTGACCAACCCCGGCGGCCTCGGCACCGTCCACTCCGTGCCGCGTCTGATGCCCGGTCAGTCCGTCATCATGGGCGT
The DNA here is from genome assembly GCF_040613865.1 of Streptomyces sp. NPDC006197. Taxonomy (NCBI): domain Bacteria; kingdom Bacillati; phylum Actinomycetota; class Actinomycetes; order Kitasatosporales; family Streptomycetaceae; genus Streptomyces; species Streptomyces sp. NPDC006197. The sequence goes on from NZ_JBEXSZ010000019.1 coordinate 30,677, forward strand.
CGGCTCGATGGACTACCCGGCCGAGTTCCAGGGCACCTCCCAGGACACCCTGAACAAGCTGGGCATCTCGAAGGTCATGACCCTGACCTCGACGTACGACCACCGCGTCATCCAGGGCGCCGCCTCCGGCGAGTTCCTGCGCGTCGTCGCCAACTACCTCCTCGGCGAGGAGGGGTTCTACGACGAGATCTTCAAGGCCCTGCGCATCCCCTACGAGCCGGTCCGCTGGCTCAAGGACATCGACGCCTCGCACGACGACGACGTCACCAAGGCCGCGCGCGTCTTCGAGCTCATCCACTCCTACCGGGTCCGCGGCCACGTCATGGCCGACACCGACCCACTGGAGTACAAGCAGCGCAAGCACCCCGACCTGGACATCACCGAGCACGGCCTCACCCTGTGGGACCTGGAGCGGGAGTTCGCGGTCGGCGGCTTCGCCGGCAAGTCGATGATGAAGCTCCGCGACATCCTCGGCGTGCTCCGCGACTCGTACTGCCGCACCACCGGCGTCGAGTTCATGCACATCCAGGACCCGAAGCAGCGCAAGTGGATCCAGGACCGCGTCGAGCGCCCGCACTCCCGCGTGGAGCGCGAGGAGCAGCTGCGGATCCTGCGCCGGCTGAACGCGGCGGAGGCCTTCGAGACCTTCCTGCAGACGAAGTACGTCGGCCAGAAGCGCTTCTCCCTGGAGGGCGGCGAGTCCGTCATCCCGCTGCTCGACGCGGTCATCGACTCGGCCGCCGAGTCGCGCCTCGACGAGGTCGTCATCGGCATGGCCCACCGCGGCCGGCTGAACGTCCTGGCGAACATCGTCGGCAAGTCGTACGCGCAGATCTTCCGCGAGTTCGAGGGCAACCTCGACCCGAAGTCGATGCACGGCTCCGGCGACGTGAAGTACCACCTGGGCGCCGAGGGCACCTTCACCGGCCTGGACGGCGAGCAGATCAAGGTCTCGCTCACCGCCAACCCCTCGCACCTGGAGGCGGTCGACCCGGTCCTGGAGGGTGTCGTCCGCGCCAAGCAGGACGTCATCAACAAGGGCGGCACGGACTTCACCGTCCTGCCCGTCGCCCTCCACGGCGACGCGGCCTTCGCCGGCCAGGGCGTCGTCGCCGAGACGCTGAACATGTCGCAGCTGCGGGGCTACCGCACCGGCGGCACGGTCCACATCGTCATCAACAACCAGGTCGGCTTCACCGCCGCCCCGGAGTCCTCGCGTTCCTCGATGTACGCGACCGACGTGGCCCGCATGATCGAGGCGCCGATCTTCCACGTGAACGGCGACGACCCGGAGGCCGTGGTCCGCGTCGCGCGGCTCGCCTTCGAGTTCCGCCAGACGTTCAACAAGGACGTCGTGATCGACCTCATCTGCTACCGCCGCCGCGGTCACAACGAGGGCGACAACCCGCAGTTCACCAACCCGCAGATGTACAACCTGATCGACAAGAAGCGTTCGGTGCGCAAGCTGTACACCGAGTCGCTCATCGGTCGCGGCGACATCACCCTCGAAGAGGCGGAGCAGGCGCTCCAGGACTTCCAGGGCCAGCTGGAGAAGGTGTTCGCGGAGGTCCGCGAGGCCACCGCCGCCCCGGCGTCGGCCACCGTGCCGGACGCGCAGGCCGAGTTCCCGGTCGCCGTCACCACCGCGGTCTCCCAGGAGGTCGTGAAGCGGATCGCCGAGTCGCAGGTCAACATCCCGGAGCGGATCACGGTCCACCCGCGTCTGCTCCCGCAGATGCAGCGCCGCGCCGCCTCCATCGACGACGGCACCATCGACTGGGGCTTCGGCGAGACCCTCGCCATCGGCTCCCTGCTGATGGAGGGCACCCCGGTCCGCCTCTCGGGCCAGGACTCCCGCCGCGGCACCTTCGGCCAGCGCCACGCGGTCCTGGTCGACCAGGAGACCGGCGAGGACTACACCCCGCTGCTCTACCTGACCGAGGACCAGGCCCACTACAACGTCTACGACTCGCTGCTCAGCGAGTACGCGGCGATGGGCTTCGAGTACGGCTACTCGCTGGCCCGCCCGGACTCCCTGGTCATCTGGGAGGCCCAGTTCGGTGACTTCGTCAACGGCGCGCAGACCGTCGTCGACGAGTTCATCTCCTCGGCCGAGCAGAAGTGGGGCCAGACCTCCGGCGTCACGCTGCTCCTGCCGCACGGCTACGAGGGCCAGGGCCCGGACCACTCGTCCGCGCGCCCGGAGCGCTTCCTCCAGATGTGCGCCCAGGACAACATGACGGTCGCCATGCCGACGCTGCCGTCGAACTACTTCCACCTCCTGCGCTGGCAGGTGCACAACCCGCACCACAAGCCGCTCATCGTCTTCACCCCGAAGTCGATGCTGCGACTGAAGGCCGCGGCGTCCAAGGTGGAGGAGTTCACCACCGGCGGCTTCCGCCCGGTGATCGGCGACTCGACCGTGAACCCGGCCGACGTCCGCAAGGTCGTCTTCTGCGCCGGCAAGGTCTACTACGACCTGGAGGCCGAGCGCCAGAAGCGCGGCGACACGGAGACCGCGATCATCCGTCTGGAGCGCCTGTACCCGCTGCCGGGTGCCGAGCTGCAGGCCGAGATCGCCAAGTACCCGAACGCGGCGAAGTACATCTGGGCCCAGGAGGAGCCGGCGAACCAGGGTGCCTGGCCGTTCATCGCGCTCAACCTGATCGACCACCTCGACCTGGCGGTCGGCGCGGACATCCCGGCGGGCGAGCGCCTGCGCCGGATCTCGCGTCCCCACTCCTCCTCCCCGGCGGTCGGCTCGGCCAAGCGCCACCAGGCGGAGCAGCAGCAGCTGGTCAACGAGGTCTTCGACGCCTGACGGACCGGAGCACGTACGGAGGCCCGGCACCCCACTCGGGGTGCCGGGCCTCCGGCGTTTCCGCCGGCTGCACAGGGTCCGCCGGCCGTACGGGGCTCAGCCCAGGTTGGCCTCGAAGTCCCAGTACGGCCGGTTGCGCTGACGTGCCGACAGGGTGTGCGGGTGCTGGGCGCCCAGCGTGCGGGTGAGGGTGAGCAGCGCGTCCTCCTCCAGCTTCCCGGCCTCCTCGGTCTCCCTGAGCCCGCGCAGATCGGTGGCGAGGGCCACCTGGCACGACAGGGTGAGCGGGTGCTCGTTGCCGAGGGTGTGCCGGGCCCGGCGCAGGGTGTCCCGGCTGAGCTCGGCGGCGTCGGTCACCCGGCCGTTGAAGTTGCGGGCGGCGGAGGCGTTGAGGGCGCAGCCGAGCACCCAGGGGTGGTCGGGGCCGAGCGAGGAGGTCAGTCCGGCGAGCGCGGCCTCCAGGATGGCCAGGGCGTCCGCGCGTTCGCCGGACGCCTGGAGGACGAGGGCGGTGTTGGCGAGGACACCGGTGGCGACCGGGTGAGCGGGGCCGAGGAGGGCGCGGTAGCCGGCCTCGGCCTCGTGGCTGAGCTCGCGGGCCTGGTCGAGGTCGCCGTGTTCGCGGAGGTAGTTGGCGTAGTTGTTGAGGGAGGAGAGCGTCACGTAGTGGGTGCGGCCGTGCACCTGCTCCAGCTGGTCGAGCAGGCTGGCCATGGCGGCTCCGAGGTCCTGCTGGAAGCCGCCCTCACGGCGCCGGCACAGGGCCAGCTGGGTGCGGGCGTACAGGGTCTGCAGGTGCTGCGGGCCGAGCACCTGCACATGGCGCAGGACGTTGGCCTCCTGACGGGCGAGAGCCTCGCGGTACTGGCCGAGCAGCCGCAGGTCGTGCGCGAGGGCGTTGCTGGAGTTGAGGGTGTGGGAGTGGCGTTTGCCGAGGACCCGCTCGCTGTGGGCGAGGGTCTCGGCGTCGGACTCGTACGCCTCCTGGAAGCGGCCGAGCTGCCGCAGGGCGATGCCGAGGTTGTGGCGGGCGACGAGGGTGGAGAACTCGCTGCTGCCGAGGAGGCGTTCGGCGTCGGCGAGGACGCTGCGCTGGAGCCGCTCCGACTCCTTGTACTGACCGAGGAAGCGCAGGTCGCTGGAGATGGCGCTGCTGGAGAGCAGGGTGCCGAGTTCGTTGGGGGGCTGGGCGGTGGTGAGGAGTTCCCGCTGGGCGAGGTCGAGGTCGTACGCCTCGCGGAAGCGGCCGAAGGAGCGCAGGATGTTGCCCTGCTGGGTGGTCAGGTCCAGCATGGGCTGGTCCAGCGGGTCCATGAAGGTGGACCAGTTGTCCCGGATCTTCTCGGCGAGCTGGATGCCGGCCTTGAACTCGCCGCTGCGGAAGCAGTAGCGCAGGCAGTTGAGCACGGCGGTCTGGGTGCGCGGGTTGCGGCTGAGGAGCGCGCCGGAGGGTTCCATGTGGGGCAGGAGTTCGGCGTAGCGGGGCCAGTGCCGGCTGTCCATGGGGTTGCCGGGGTCGGCCTCGGCGAGCAGGGTGCGGACGGCCTGGCGGTGGGCGGCGCGGTGGTCGCCCTCGGTGAGCCGGGCGACGATGTCGTGGACGAGCCGGTGCATGTGCACGGACTCCTGGTGCGGCCCCACCTCGGCGTTGTTGACGGGACCCCGGGTCTCGCGGGTGAGCACCGAGTAGTTGACCAGGGTGTCCAGGGCCCGGGACCAGGCGGCGAGATCGGTGACCATCCAGCGCAGGTCCTCGGGGAGGTCCGCCTGCGGATAGGCGCGGATGAGGCCGAGCGGGATGCGGCCGGGGGCGAAGGAGGCGCACAGGCTGAGCACGTCGATGGCTTGCGGCTGGGCGCGTCGGAGCCGGTTGATCAGTATCGACCAGGAGGTCAGGGACGCCTGGGGGAAGCCGTCGCCGGACGGCTCGACGGCGGAGATCCGTCCGTCGCGGACCATGTGCAGGTACTCGGAGACCTCCATGCGGGACTCGCCGAGCCAGGCCGCGGCCTGGACCAGCGGCAGCGGTACGTCTCCGAACTCGGCGGCGACCTCGTCGGCCTCGGGCGCCGTGATGTGCGGGGCGCGCCGCATCAGATAGGCGGTGGACTCGGCGCGGTCGAAGCCGGGGATCTCCAGGATGTCGGTGTAGTCGCCCCAGCCGCGGTTGCGCGAGGTGACGAGGACGTGGCCGGGGCCGTGCGGCAGCATGACGTTCGCGCCGTCCGTGTCGTCCCAGCCGTCGAAGACGATGAGCCAGCGGGAGTGCGGGTCGCCCCGGCGCAGTGCCTCGCGGACGGCGCGGATGCGTTCGCCGGGTTCGTTGCCCGTGGAGAGGCCGAGTTCGGCGGCGAGCTCGCCGAAGCGGTCGCGCTGCACGTTGCGGTCGTCGGAGCTGACCCACCACACGACGTCGTAGTCGGAGCTGAAGCGGTGGGCGTACTCGGCGGCGATCTGGGTCTTGCCGATGCCGGACATGCCGAGCAGGGTGCACGCGGCGTTGCCGCGCTCGGCGTCCATGAGCCGTTCCTGAAGCTCGGTGAGCAGGTCGTCCCGGCCGGTGAAGCGCGGGTTGCGGCGCGGGATCTCGCCCCAGATCTCGGGCGGGGTGTCCGGGAAGCGGACGAGTGATCCGGCGGGCAGCCGACGGCCGGTGGCGCGGCGGGGTTCGACGCCGAGCCGGCTGAGCAGCCGGACTTCGGCCTCCTCCTCGCCGACGCCCCACAGGCTGACGGGTTCGAGGACGGCGGTGGCCGGAAGCAGGGTCCGGTTGGTGAGGTTGACCGCGGCGAACCGCTCGGCATGGGCGGCGACGAAGCCGCGCAGGACGTCGTTCCACTCGCCGGCCGCACGCGGGCCGAGTTGGAAGAACCAGTCGTCCAGGACGAGCAGCACCTGGCCGCGCGCGAGCAGCAGGTCGCCGAGCGAGTCCTCCAGGGGCACCTCGCGCGGCGGGTCCCAGCGCTGGAGACTCGCGCGGACCCCGTACGCGTCGAGCCGCTGGTTGATCCAGGTGGCCCACGGGCGGTTGTAGCCGGGGAAGACCACGAGGACGTGTTCCGGCGCGCTCCTGACTCCGTGATCCGCCGCACCGCCCGATCGCTGTTCCGCCATCTGTCGTGTCTCCCGTCCCGCTCCCGCGCAACGCAGTGTTATATGCCGTGGGCACAGTGTTACCCGGCGACCAGGGGGGTCGCGCCGAGGCTCGCGTGATGCAGCCTCATTTGCTGCACGAACTCCCTTCCTTTCACGGTCAGTTCATCGGATTCAAGCAGGATCCGCAGCGCCACGCCCACCTGATCGTGGATGTCGTCGAACTGTTGCCCGGCAGCGGTCCGCCAGGCTGTCGGCACCCCCTCGGCGGTGACCGCGCGCCGCCACAGATCGGCCAGGGCCAGATGCGCGTAGGCGCCGTGCAGCACACCGGCGATGGGCCGCGGATCCGATCGCCAGCCGACCTGGTGCACGGCGTCCCGCCCGGGGCCGTACAGCGGCACGAGTTCATGGAGCGTCGCCAGCTTGCTGTGGTGCAGCTCGTGCACGAGCGTTTCGGCCATCCCCTGCCCCTCGGCGGGCAGCGAGGTCAGTACGGCTCCGGGGGCGGCGCTCAGCGTGACGCCCAGGTGCCGGGGTCCGCGCGGAACGACCGGGACGACCACGCGGACGCCACGGGCCACCTCGGCCGCCCGCCCGGGGTCCGTACGACCGAGGAGGTCCTGGGCGGCGCGCCAGGTGGCGGACCAGGCGGCGTGATCGGTGTCGGCGGGGTCGGCAGCGGTGACCACCGTGCCGCCGCCCGCGCCGGACGGGACCCGGTACGGATCGAGATCGTCCAGGCGCGCGGCGCTGCGGGGCAGCGGGCGGACCGCGCGCCAGCCGGGCCCGCGGCCCGTGAGGACACCGCGGCGCCGGCCGGTCAGGGTCAGGACGGCGGGTGCGGCGTGGCGGGCACCGTCCGGGTGGAACCGTACGGCCCGCCCGCCGGCGCTGACCCGGACGCGGTCCGCGGCCACCCTCAACCGGCCCACGCCGGGCAGCGAGAGCAGGCCGTCCGGGGTCTCCACGGTCAGGTCGAGCGGGCCGCCGCCGCGCAGGGCGGCGGTGATCGCGAGGTTGTCGAGGTGGCCGAGCAGCCTGTCGAAGACCGGTCCGGCGGGCTCGGCGAGCGCGCCGGCCAGCCAGGCCCCGGTCGTCGGGTAGTCGAGGACGTCCCGGACCACGGCGGGGTGGCGCCGCTCGACCCGTTCGAGCAGTTCCCAGGAGCGCTCGAACCGGTCGAGCGCGACCGGTTCGACGGACGTCCGGTGCCGGTGGACGCGCACCAGGAGCGCTTTGAGGAGCAGCAGCCGCCGGGCGTGCAGAGCGGACCGCAGCAGCGTGAGCCCGTCCGGGGCGGGGCTGAGCCGGGCCAGTCGGGCGAAGACGGGCGCGGGCAGGGGCGCGATGCTCATTCCCGCCTCCAGGGGCCCGCGGCGGGCGGTGCGCATCTGACCGAAAACGGCCGGTCGGCGCGCCCCCTCCACCGGAGGTCAGCCGTGCACCCTGTCCCCGGCGGTCTCCGCCCAGGAATCGGCCAGCTCCTGCGGATGCCAGAGCACCCGCTCCACGGCGGCCGACAGCTCGGGATCGTCCATGAAGCGCAAGGTCCGCAGGTCCACACCGGTGAGGTCGGGGAAGCGCCATGGCCGTTCGCCGCCCCGGTCGACGCCTGCGACCCGCTTCGTGTGCTCCAACACCCTCGGCTCCTCCTCACCGACCCTTGTCCCCCACGGTCGTAGCGGCGGAGCGGTTCTTCCCGACGCCCCAGAGGCGGAAACCCGTTCGACTCAACTGCGCCCATGCGCGCCCCCGTTATCAAGCCGTTCCGCCTCCCCTTCGTGCCACGCCCACCAGGGCGGCGCGATCCTGCGCCGTTCCTCGCGGGAGAAGCGGTCCGGCCGCGGGCGGGGGTCGGCGCCGACCTCGGCGAGCAGGGCCCTGGTCCGCTCCACGTCCGCCCAGTCCACCGCCACCAGCACGCCGTCAAGGCGCCGCCACTGCTCGGCGGCCTCCTCCAGGACGGTCGCGGCGTGGCCGACGCGGTCCATCAGGTACAGCACCGCCCCCTGGGCGTGGAGCGCCCGCGCCAGGGTGATCGTGCCGGGGGTGTCGCCGCGGGCGGCGCGGGTCTCGTCGGCGGCGCGCCGGAAGGCGGTGAGGGCGCCGACGAGCTGCCCGTCCCGCGCGGCCTCGCTCAGCTGCAGTTGCACCCAGCCCAGCTGGAGCCAGACCCCGGCCCGGGTCGCCGGGTCGCGGGTGGTGCGGAGGGCCTCGTCGAGGAGGTGGCGGCTCTCGTACAGGTCCGGCAGGAACCCCGCGCGGTCGAAGCGCAGGGCGAGCACGCTGCCGATGAGGATCCGGGCGCGCTCGCGGGCGGCGGCGCCGGCGGGGAGACAGGTGAGGGCCTCGCGCAGCACGGACTCCGCGCGGTCGACCGGCCGGGTCCCGGTGCCAGCGGCGGCGCGGCGCAGCAGGGACTCGCCCCAGGTGAGCAGGAGCCGGCCGCGCTGTTCGCCCTCGGCGGGGGTGAGCAGGGTGGCCTGCTCGTAGGCCGCGTCGGCGGCCGGTCCGTCGCCGGCGGCCTCGTACAGCCGGGCACGCGCGGCGGCGTGACGCAGCCTCAGCGGGCGGCCCTCGCCGAGGAGGGCTCCCGCGCGGTCGAGGACGGGGCCGATGCGGTCGGGGCCGGCCTCGGCGAGGTGCAGGGCGTCGGCGAGGTCGAGCAGGGCCGCGGCGCTCTCCCCGAGGGCGAGGGCCGCGGTGAGCTCCTCGGCCGCCGCGGCGCCGTCGCCGCGCGCCAGCAGCAGCCGCCCCCGGCGCAGGTGCAGGGTGGGCCGGGCGGCCGGGGGCCACTGGTCCGCGTCCTCGGCGAGCGCGGCGAGGGCGGCGTCGAGCTGCCGGGAGTCCCCGGTCTCCTGCCACAGGGCGTGATGGACGACGGCCCGTTCGAGGCGGGCCTCGGCCCAGTGGTCGTCTCCGGGCCGGGCCAGCTCCGCGGCCTGGAGGAGGATGTCGGCGGCCCGGGCGAGGAGCTCGCCGCGGCGTCCCGCACGCCGGGCAGCCCCCGTGCCCGCCTCCGCGTGCATGACGCGGCCGAGGACGACCCGGGCCTCGACGGGCGCGGTGGGGAGCGCCTCCTCGGCGCGCTCGCGGGCGGCGGAGAGGAGGGCGGGGTCGGACTGGGCACGCCCCTGGTCGAGGAGGCGGCGGGCTTCGGTGAGGGGGTCGGGGGTGACGAGGTCGGGGTGGTAGAAGCGGAGCACGCGCGCGGGGATGCGGGCGAACAGTTCCGCCTCGGCGCCCTCGCGTCCGGTGGGTTCGTCGGGGTCGTCGGGCGCCGTGCCGGGGCCGGGACCGCCCTCGCCGTCGGCGGCAGGGCCGTGGCCGGCGAGTCGGGCGGCGGCGAGCGCCGGGAAGTTCCGCGTGCCCTGGCCGAAGTTGCGCTCCACGTAGGCGGAGCAGTGTTTGAGGACGAGAGCGGCGGCGCCGGGATCGAGCGAGGAGAGCAGGAGCTGCTGTATGCCGGGCGGATAGCTGAAGCAGGGGTACGGGGTGGGGCCGGGCAGTCGCCGCAGGAGTCCGCTGAGCAGGACCTCGGCCAGCTCCATCGGCCCGGTGTCGGGCAGCATCGCGCGCTGGACGAGCTGCATGACGGGGAGGGTGAGCGGGGCCGCCGCGAGATGGACGGCGAGCCGGAGCGCCCCCGGGGAGGCGCCCGCCCGGAAGGCGCGCAGGAGTTCCTCGTCGTCGCGCGGCACGCGGGGCGTCCGGGGCGCCGGCGGCCGCGTCGGCTCGGGGGCGAGCCAGGCGGCCCAGCCGCGGACGGTGTCGCCGCCGTGGCCGGTGTGGAGCCGGGCCCAGGAGGCGAAGGCCTCGGGGGTGGGGGTGAGCACGGGAACGGCCTGCCTGGCCGGGTCGGGAACCGCCCAGGGTTCGTCGTCGGAGCGGAAGGCGGCGGGGCCCCCGGGGCTCGTGGAGCGCTGGAAGGCGCCCGGTTCGGCGGGGAGCGCCGTGCGCGGCCAGAGGCGCGGCGGCAGCGGCTGGACGAGGGCGAGCGGGGAGTGGCGGGGCCACTGGCGCAGGAAGCGCTGGGCGGCGCCGCGCTGCCAGAGGGGTCCGACGCAGTCGCTGACGACGAGGGTGAAGCGGCGCCCGGTGGGGTCGTGGAGCTGGTCGACGGGGCGGAGCCGGGGGCGGCCGTCGGCGCCGGAGGTGGTGGTGACGAGCGGGGGGCCTTCGCCGGTGTCGTACAGGCGGTGCACCTGGACGTCGCGGAAGGCGCCGGACTGCTGGCAGGCCTGGCGGAGCTCCTCGACCATGCGGTCCCAGACGACCATGGCGGGGCCGGTGTCCATGAGGAGCTGGATGTCGGGGCGGCGGCCGGCGGCGGGGCGCAGGACGGGCGTCAGGATGCCCGCGGCGGCGCTGCGTTCGGCGGTGGCCTCCTCGTCGAGGGTGCCCTCGCCGGGGCGGGGCGGGGCGGGTGCGTACCCCCGCAGCGGGCGCAGGGCCTTCTGCAGGCCGAGGAGTCCGGGCAGGGCGTTGGCGCCGGGCGCGCGTACGGGCAGGGCGGCACCCCGGCGCGTCCTTTTGTCCGCGCCGCCGTGCGCTCCGTCCGCCGGGACGGCTCCGGAGCGCATGTGGAGGGCGACGGACTCGTGGCTTCCGGTGCGCTGGGGCGGGCGCGCGGGCGGGCGCTCGGACGCCTCCTCTCGATTGGCCGGATCTCGCCCCTCGCCGGTGGGCCGGGCGGTCTCCGTGCTCCCGTCGTCCGCACGGGACGACGGTTCCGGATCGGGGGTCTCCGGTTCCGGCAGCCACTGGGACAGCCAGAGCGCGTCCGCGACCGCCTCGGCGGACGGGTCCACCCCGCCCGCCCGCAGTCTGCGGGTCAGCTCCTCCAGAGGCATCCGGCGCGTCCGGCGCATCCGGTCATCACCTCGGCTGATCGAGCGGCTGCATGAGCATGTCCGCGATGCGTTCCCTGGTCACCCGCTCGGCGCGGGAGGCGTGCTGGGTGAGGTAGAGCGCGTTGAGCAGCTGGTCGGTGGCGATGACCTCGCCCGGCTCGCGGTTCAGGAACCGCTGGACGAGGCCCTGTTCGCCGTCGCCGGCGGTGGCGTCGGCCCCGAGGTGGGCCTCGATCATCGCGCCGAGCTGCTCCTCGCCGGGCGGTTCGAGCTCCAGGCGGATGCAGCGGCGCAACAGGGCGGCGGGGAAGTCCCGCTCGCCGTTGGAGGTGAGCACGATGAAGGGGAAGGTGGTGCAGCGGATCCGGCCGCCGTACACCGGCACCTTGCGGCCGTCGTCGCTGAGCACCTCGACGACGGGCTCCCGGTCGGCGAGCCGCTCCAGCTCGGGGATGGCGAACTCGCCCTCCTCCAGCGCGTTCAGGAGGTCGTTGGGCAGGTCGAGGTCGCTCTTGTCGAGCTCGTCGATGAGCAGCACCCGGGGCTGCTCGGAGGGGAGCAGCGCGGTGCCGAGGGGTCCGAGCCGGATGTACGAGCCGATGCCGGCCGGGGCGGCGGCCGCGGAGCCGGGCGCCCCCGTCTGGGCGCGCTCCAGTTGGACGTCCTGGAGGCGGCCGATGGCGTCGTACCGGTAGAGGCCGTCCTGGAGGGTGGAGCGGCTGACGATGGGCCAGCGCAGCACGCGGCCGAGGCGCAGCTCATGGGCGACGGCGTGCGCGAGGGTGGACTTGCCGGTGCCGGGGTTGCCGGTGACGAGGAGCGGGCGCCGCAGGTACAGGGCGGCGTTGACCGCGTCGGTCTCGGCGGGCCGGGGGTGGTGGTTCTGGACGAGTCTGCGCTTGACGCCGAGCCGTCGGTCGGAGCCGGCGAGGGTATCGTCGGCGCCGCCCGTCGAGAAGTCACGCCAGGGCGGTGGGGCGGGCAGGCGCCGTATCTCGTCGTGCGGATGCCCGGCCCCACGGTAGATCCGCCAATCGTTCACCATGAACTCCTTCTGGCTGTGGTGTGCTGGCCGGGCCCTCCGAACGTACTGCTCGGGGACCACCCCTGCCGACCCCCAAACCGGTCGTCCGGGACGAGCCCGGGAGTCGCCGGACTCACGGGACGCCCGGGGCCGGGGGCGCGCCCCGCGGGACTCACGGGTCCTCCTCGCCGAGCAGCGGCGGGGCCTCCAGGCGGCCGGCGGGCGGCGGGCGGTCGGGTGGGTCGTACAGGACGGCGATGGTCTCGGCCCAGGCGAGGTCGGCCCGCTCCGGCGCCAGGGCGCGCAGGGAGCGGACGGACTCGCCGAGCCCTTGGGCCGTGCGCGCGTCCGCGAGCATCCAGTCCGCCTCCACGTGGAAGGCCGCGCAGTCGGTGTGGTCGTGGGCGCCGGTCCGCCAGAGGGCCAGCGGGTGGCCGGCGGCCAGGGCCGCGTTCATCGCCATGAGCCCGTCGCCGCTGCCCACCGGGCCGCAGTAGACGGGAACGGTGCCGCCCTGGGCCTCGCGGAGCCGGTCGTACGTCTTCGCCCAGGGCTCCCGGCGCACGCGCGGAGTGTGGGCGTCCGGGCCCGCGCCGGGCACCTCGGCGCGCAGCGGGACCGCGCGCAGCGGCCCGCGTTCCCCGGCCGCCCAGCGCTCCCGCCACTCGGGCGACGGCGGTCTGCCGTGGCGCCGGGCGTCCCTGATGACCACGATGCGGCGCTGCCCGAGGGTGGTGGACCCGCACGCCTCGTCGGGGCCCTGCGGGGGTTCGAGCCGCCAGGTGTCGAGCGGCTCGTCGAAGAGCTCGCGCGGCAGCACCGCCTCCACGGAGGCCAGGTACGGCCCGTTGTCGCCGAGCCGGAGGGCCTCGGCGAGCGGCCCGCGCAGGGTCTTCTTGAGCTCGGCCCGCTCGACGCCGCGGTCGTCGCCGTGGAGCGGGGTGACCATGTGCCCGTCGCGGAGCAGCTTCACCCGCCAGGGGTAGCGCCGGTCCCAGCGGGGCGTGTCGATCTCCAGGAGCACGTCCGCGCGTGCCCGGCGCTCGCGGACGTCGGCGGTGCCGGAGCCGATCAGGTCGTCGATCTCACGGCGGAGGAACGGGCCCGCGTCGGCGGCCCGGTCGATGAGCCAGCCCCGGAAGGCGGCCTCGTCGCCCAGACCGCCGGGGCGCCCGGAGACGCGCCGGAGGACGTGGGCCGCGTACAGGAGCACGGCGTCGAGGCCGGGGTCGCCCGGATCACTGCGGTCGGGCGCCCGCAGCCCGTACAGCAGGGCCGCGCCCTCGCCCCACGTGCGCGGGTCGTCCTCGAACGCGTCCGGGGCCGTGGTGTTCCTGATCCAGGCCTTGACCTGGTCGACCAGGTCCATGATCTCGCCGGGGTTGATCGGCGGCGGCAGGGCGGCGAGCTGTCCCCGCAGCCTGGTGCGCAGGTTCGGGCTCAACGGGTGCGGGCCGCCGAGCCGTTTCTGCGCGCGCGTCCAGTCGGATCCGTCCTCCAGCGACCGGAGGTAGTGGTCGAGGTGATGACGGTCGTGGTCGCGCAGGGCCTCGGCCCAGAACCGGCCCCCGGGGGCGTCGTGCAGGCGGCGCAGGGCGATGAGGGGGACGAGTGCCCCCTGGTCGGACCAGCGTCCCTTGTTGAAGCCGATCACGGCGCCCTGGAGGTCGTCGACGACGGGGCCGCCGGAGCAGCCCTCGACGGGCAGCACCCCCTCCGTCACGAGGGCCCGGGCGTCGACGCCGCTGAGCCGGCCGTGGACCTGGCGGATGCCCAGCTCCCCGGTCTCCCGTGACCAGCCGTGCAGGCCGACCTCGGTGGTCCGGGCCGGAGGCCGCTCGGAGAGCAGGACGCAGGAGGCCTTGCCGGTGCCGGGCACGCGCACGAGCGCGACGTCGGGGAAGCCCCAGGGCTCGGGGCGCACGTCGGGGTCCTCGGGCCGGGGCAGGGCGAGCACCACCGTGCCGATGGACCGGCGCGTGGTCCTGCCGTCCTGCCAGGTGATGCCGACGGCCGGCTCTTTCCTCCACACCTCGCCACCCCCCTCGGCCACGACATGGGCGCACGTCAGCACCCAGCCGGGGGCGATGAAGAAGCCGGTGCCCCAGAACTGGTCGCCGTGCGGGTCATACCCGCCGTCGGGAGCGCCGATGCGTACGAGTGCGGGGCGCACGAGAGCGTCGAAGGCGCTCATGCGGTGCCATCGGCCGCCGGACGCCGCTGCGGGACGACGCCCGGCCGTTGTTCCGCGGCCTCAGGCCCGGAGAAGCCGGGCGCGGCCACCGGCTCGGCGGAGCCGGACGCGGTCTCCGGCTCGGCGGAGCCGGACGCGGTCTCCGCCGCACGCCCGGTCGTCGGGCCCGGTTCGGTCCAGGTGAGGGAGACGTTCACGGAGGCCTTGCCCGCGCCGTCCGCGAGGACGCCGATCACCTTGCCGGACTGCGCCGACAGTTCGATGCCGAAGCTGACGGCGACCTCCACCGGCCCCTGGGGGTCGAGGCCGGCGCGCAGGGAGCCGACGACCCCGCGCACCACGTCCGTGAGCCCGCCGGCCATGGAGACGACCCGGTCCCTGACCCCGGTGTCCTGGAAGCCGCCGCCCCGCCCGAGCTCCTCCGCGTCGCTGACCCGCGCCCACACGGGCGTGCCGTCGTCCAGTCGAATCCGAGCGATCCCGTGTGCCACAGCGGCCCCCCGCTCCCCGAAGCGATGTTGGATCCAGAAGGCTAATCGGTGGGACTGACGGGCGACAGGGGACGGGAGGGGTACGGCCTATCCTGAGCGCATGTACTTCACCGACCGTGGCATCGAGGAACTGGAGAAGCGGCGCGGCGAGGAGGAGGTCACCTTCGAGTGGCTCGCCGAGCAGCTGCGGACGTTCGTCGACCTCAACCCCGACTTCGAGGTGCCGGTCGAGCGCCTCGCGACCTGGCTGGCCCGCCTGGACGACGACGAGGACGACGACGAGTAGAAGACGCGCCCGGCGGCGGGACCGGCGGCCCGGTCACCGCTCCCGCAGCCGGTCGTAGGCGAGCCCGAGCGCGCCGTGCGCGACGAGCAGCGCGCCGGCCGCCGCCCAGCCGCCGCTGCGCCGGCCCACGCCCCAGAGCAGCAGCGGCACCCCCGCGAGGAGCTGCACCCCGCCCAGTACGCGCGCCTTGGGGCCGCGCAGGTACGGGCCGACGGGACCGCTCTCCACCACGTCCAGCTCCGCCCGCACGGCGTCGCGCCAGCCGTGCCCTTCGAGCTGCTCGGCGCCCTGGTCGAGGGCGGCGGAGCGGAGCCGGTCGGCGCTCTCGCCGGGGACGAGTCCGGCGGGCAGGGCGAGTCCGGCGCGGGCGAGGACGGCGACGACTCCGACGAGACGGGCGTGGGCGTCGGCGTCCGGGTCGGGCCCGGTGAGCGGTTCGAGGGCCTGCACGTCCAGGACGGGATCGAGGGCGAGCCGGGCGGCGAAGGTGCGCATGGCCTCGTCCTCGCCGACGGGGGTGCCGTCCGCGAGCCAGGTGTAGCCGACCGTGCGGCGGAAGCCGGCGGCGAGCGTGAGGCCGGCGCGGTCGCGGTCCCACCAGAGCGCGACGACGGGCCGGCCGCCGGCCGGGACGGCGAGGGCGGTGGCCCAGCCGGTGACGACCTGCTCGACGGACTCCCCGCCGTGCAGCCAGGGCTTCCCCTCCGGTACGAGCACGGTCCACTCGGCGCCCGCGGGGGCGAGGAGCAGCTGTTCCCGGAGGAGCCGGGCGGGCGGCCGGACCTCCGGCGGCTCGCCGCGGCAGAGCAGCAGGGCTCCGGCGGAGTGCGGTCCGGGTGTCGCGTTCATGGCCCCACGCTAGGGCAATTTGTCCATATATGACGGCAATCACCCCGCCCCTGTCAGGGGTGAGTGAGGGATGAGTCAGGGTTGACTTCGCAAGGCCGCGATATATCGTGTCTTTCGAGAGACGCGATATGTTGCGTTGCCGATACGGGAGGTCAGCACCATGACAGAGTGGTCCGTCACCGAGCCGACGAAGCTGGCTCCGGCCGACCCCGTGACGCTGCTGCAGGTCCGCATCGTCAATGGCACGGTGAACGTGGTGGGGACGGACGAGAGTTCCGCCCGCGTGGAGATCTCCGAGATCGAGGGGCCGCCCCTGATCGTGACGCAGGACGGCTCCACGCTGACCGTGACCTACGAGGACCTGCAGTGGAAGAGCATCCTCAAGTGGTTCGAGCGCAAGGAGTACCGGCGCCGGGCCGTCGTCTCCGTCGCCGTCCCCGCGGGTGTCGACGTCGAGGTGGGCGTGGTCGGCGCCGAGGCGGTCGTCACGGGGATCAGAGGGCGTACGGAGGTGCGCGGCGTCACGGGCGACACCACCCTCCTCGGACTCTCGGGCCCGGTCCGGGCCGAGACCGTCTCGGGGAACCTGGAGGCCCAGTCGGTCACCGGCGCGCTGCGCGTCAACTCCGTGACCGGTGACGTGACGGTGATCGAGGGCTCGGGCTCCTCCGTGAAGGCCGACACCGTCAGCGGCGACATGGTCATCGACCTCGACCCGGCCCGGCTCGACGGACCGCCCGCCGACATCCGGCTCACCAGCGTCTCCGGCGAGGTCGCCATCCGGCTCCCGCACCCGGCCGACGCCCGGGTCGAGGCGAGCACCACGAGCGGCGCCGTGTCGAACGCCTTCGAGGACCTGCGGGTGGGAGGCCAGTGGGGCGCCAAGTCCATCACCGGCACCCTCGGTTCGGGCCGGGGGACGCTCAAGGCGACCACCGTCTCCGGCTCCATCGCCCTGCTCCGCCGCCCCGAGTCCGAGGAGGACGGCGACCCCGCCCCCTCGTCCGCCCCCTCTGCGACAGGAAAGGTGCTCTGACATGCCGCCCGTCTTCGCCCACGGACGCCTCCGCCTCTACCTCCTCAAGCTGCTCGACGAGGCCCCCCGCCATGGGTACGAGGTGATCCGGCTCCTGGAGGAGCGCTTCCAGGGGCTGTACGCCCCCTCGGCGGGCACGGTCTATCCGCGCCTCGCCAAGCTGGAGGCCGAGGGCCTCGTGACCCACGCCAGCGAGGGGGGCCGCAAGGTCTACTCGATCACCGACGCAGGCCGCGCCGAGCTGGCCGGGCGCGGGGCCGAACTGGACGACCTGGAGCGGGAGATCCGCGAGTCGGTCTCGGAGCTGGCGGCGGAGATCCGCGACGACGTGCGGGGCGCGGCCGGCCGGGTGCGCAGCGAGATGCGTGCCGCCGCCGGGCAGAACCGCACGGTGGATCCTCCCTCGTTCGCCGAGGCCAAGGAGGAGATGCGCCGGTTCAAGCAGGAGTGGAAGCGGCAGGCCCGCGAGGCCCGCGAGGAGGCCCGGTCGGCGCGGCGCCAGGCGAAGGAGTTCCAGCGGATCGCCCAGCAGGTGCAGGATGAGGTCCAGGACCGGTTCGCACGGGGCGACTGGCCCAAGGGGGTCTGGGAGGGGATCTCGGGCATCACGGCCCAGCTCGGCGACCTGGTGGCGGGCACGACCCACCCGAAGGCCGCGTCGCCGGAGCCGTCGTTCACCGAGGTCCCGGTCGACGAGGCATCGGAGTGGGCGCGGGACACGACGAGCTCGGGCGACCCGGCCCGCGACCTCGACCGCCTCCTCGACCGCTTCCGCGACGAGATCCGCGACGCGGCCCGCGACCACGGCGTGACCGAGTCCCAACTCACCGAGGCCCGCAGCCACTTGTCCGCGGCGGCAGCCCGCATCACGACCCTGCTCCGCCCGGAGCGAAAGGCCTGAGGGGCGCGCACCGGGGCCGGGACCCCGACCCCGACCCGGTCCCGGGCCCCTCAGCCCCGAATGACCGTGACCGTCACTCGGGCGCCGGGGGCCGCGAGGATCGAAGCCCTGCCGCGGTCCTTGCGGAGCACCAGCGCGGCGCCGCGGACGGTGATCCGCCAGTCGCCGGGCGGGAGGGAGAGCTCGGTGACGCGGGGGCCGCGCCGGCCGGCCGCGTCGTAGGACAGGCGGTAGACCCCGGCCCCGGAGTTGTACGCGGCGGAGCGGACCGTGCCCGCGACCGCCTCCGCGTACGGCTCGGCGGTCAGCTCCTTGTTCGTACGGAAGGCACCGGAGCCGTCCACCGCGCAGTAGCCGCCGCCGTAGCACCACACGTAACCCGCCCAGCCGGAGGTGTAGCGTCCAAGGGAGGCCATGGCCTCGCGGTAGAAGCGGTTCATGTTCGGCAGGGAGTTGTTGAGCGGTCCCCACTCCCCCACCACCACGGGGACCTTGTACTCCTTGGGGTACAGGGTGACGGCCTGCTCGTAGTTCTCGATCCAGCCGGCGGCGGGGTCGTAGTCGGTACCGGCCTCCATGCCGGTGTTGTAGAAGTGCGGGGCGTAGACGGTCTTCGGGTCGTCGATCCTGCCCAGTCCGGTGGGCACGCCCTCGCCGACGATCGGGGTCGGCTCGACGAAGACCCAGGCGTCCCGGTCGGCCGAACGGACCGCGTCCGCGAGGCGGTTGTACATGGGGGTGAGCTGGTCCCGTTCGATGCGCCGGGCCGCCGTGGGCAGGTCCTCGCCCTCCCGCAGCTCGCCCATCGGCTCGTTGATGAGGTCGTAGCCGAGCACGGCCGGGTGGTCCTCGAAGCGGTCGGCGAGCACTCGCCACATGCGGGCCTGGGCGCGCCGCAGGTCCTCGTCCTCGTACAGGTGGGTGAAGGCCCGCTGGACGGCGGGCTCGAAGTACTCGGAGAACCAGTCGTCCGGGTGCGGGGTGAAGGGCAGCCCGTCGGTCCTGGTCGCCCAGGCCGGCACGCCCCGGTGGCCGAAGGCAGGGCCGAAGACGTCCTGGTGGGCGTCGATGAGGACCTTGACGTCGTACTTCTCGGCCCAGTCCAGGATGCGTTCGATCTTCCGCAGGTAGGTCTGGCTGTACCGGCCGGGGCGGGGCTCCAGGTCGTCCCAGAAGACGAGCAGGCGGGCGAAGCTGAAGCCCTTGGACCGCAGGTCGCGGAAGTGCTTCTCGGTGATCGCGGAGAGGGCGGCGTCGCCTCGGTTGGCCTTGTCCTCGACGTTCCAGCCGCGCAGGGTGAGCGCGCGGCCGTGCTCGTCGGTGAGGGCCGGTATCGCGTCCCCTCCGGTCTCCGCCGGCTCCGCGTGGGCGGCCGTCGGGGCGAGCAGGGCGGCGACGACGAGGGTCGCCGCGAGGGTGGTTCGCGTTCGCAGCAAGGAAGACCTCCGGCACGAGGAAGTGAGAGATGTTCACGTTTCGCGTGCCGGAGATCCCATCAGCAGTACTGACGAGTCATCAAGAGGTCGTCACGAGGTCTTCAGGACGATCTTCCCGAAGAGCTCGCCGGAGGCCATCTTCTCGAAGCCCTCCCGCGCCCGGTCCAGCGGCAGCACCTCGTCGATCACCGGCCGGAGGCCCGTCGCCGCGCAGAACGACAGGAGGTCCTCCAGCTCGTCCTTGGAGCCCATCGTCGAGCCGACGACCTTCAGCTCCAGGAAGAAGATCCGGGTCAGCTCGGCGTGCGAGGGACGGTCGCCGCTCGTGGCGCCCGAGATGACGAGCGTGCCGCCGGGCCGCAGCGACTTGACCGAGTGCGACCAGGTGGCGGCGCCGACGGTCTCGATGACGGCGTCCACGCGCTGCGGGAGCCGGGCGCCCGGCTCGTACGCCTCGACGGCGCCGAGCTCGACGGCCCGCTTCCGCTTGGCCTCGTCGCGGCTGGTGGCGAAGACCCGCAGGCCGGCCGCCTTGCCGAGGGCGATCGCGGCGGTGGCGACGCCGCCGCCCGCGCCCTGCACGAGCACGGAGTCGCCGGGGCGCACGCCGGCGTTGGTGAAGAGCATGCGGTAGGCGGTCAGCCAGGCGGTGGGGAGGCAGGCGGCCTCCTCGAAGGACAGCTCCTTCGGCTTGCGCAGCACGTTCCAGCTGGGGACGGTCACCCGCTCGGCGAAGGTGCCCTGGTAGCGCTCGGTGAGGATGGACCGGGGCTCGTCGGGGCCGACGCCGTGGCCCGTCTGGCCGATGACGGAGTGCAGGACGACCTCGTTGCCGTCCTCGTCGATGCCGGCGGCGTCGCAGCCGAGGATCATCGGCAGCTTCTCCTCGGGCAGTCCGACCCCGCGCAGCGACCACAGGTCGTGGTGGTTGAGCGAGGCGGCCTTGACGGTGACGGTGGTCCAGCCGGGCCGTGCCTCGGGTTCGGGACGTTCGCCCAATTCGAGGCCGTTCAGGGGCTGGTCGCGGTCGATTCTGGCAGCGTAGGCAGCGAACATGGCCCCGACCCTAGGCCGCCGCCGGTGGGCGACGGAACCACGCACCCGTGTGACCCGTGTCGCCTGGACAGCGCGCGCCGGCGCCCCCACCTCCCGTGCGCCCCGTACGCCGAAGGGCCCCGTCCCGGCGTGCGGAACGGGGCCCTTCGGCGTGGCGAGGCGCGTCAGCGGTGACCGCGCGGCCGGGTGGGCGCGTCAGCGGCGGGCGACGCCCTCGGCGCGGGCGGCGGCGGCGACCGCGGCCGCGACGGCCGGGGCGACCCGCTCGTCGAACGGCGACGGGATCACACAGTCGGCGGCGAGCTGGTCGCCGACCACGTCCGCGATGGCGTTGGCCGCGGCGATCTTCATGCCCTCGGTGATCCGAGAGGCCCGGACCTGGAGCGCGCCGGCGAAGATGCCGGGGAACGCGAGGACGTTGTTGATCTGGTTCGGGTAGTCCGAACGGCCGGTCGCCACGACGGCCGCGTACTTGTGCGCGACGTCGGGGTGGACCTCGGGGTTCGGGTTGGCCATGGCGAACACGAAGGCGTTCGGCGCCATGGCGGCGACGGCCGCCTCGGGGACCGTACCGCCGGAGACGCCGATGAAGACGTCCGCGCCGGCCAGGGCGCTCTCCAGGGAGCCGGTGAGGCCCGCCTTGTTCGTGAGCTCGGCGATCTCGCGCTTGACGTCCGTGAGGTCCTCGCGGTCGCGGCTGACGATGCCCTTGCGGTCGGCGACGCAGACGTCGCCGAGGCCGGCCTCCAGGAGGAACTTCGCGATGGCCACACCGGCCGCACCGGCGCCGGAGATGACACCGCGCAGGTCGCCGAGGGTCCGGCCGGTCAGCTTCGCCGCGTTGCGCAGGGCGGCGAGGGTGACGATGGCGGTACCGTGCTGGTCGTCGTGGAAGACCGGGATGTCGAGGCGCTCCTGGAGCTTGCGCTCGATCTCGAAGCACCGCGGGGCCGAGATGTCCTCCAGGTTCACGCCGCCGAAGGACGGGGCGAGGCGGACGACGGTCTCGACGATCTCGTCGGTGTCGGTGGTGGCCAGGGCGATCGGGACCGCGTCCACGCCGCCGAACTGCTTGAAGAGGATGGCCTTCCCCTCCATGACCGGGAGGGAGGCCTCCGGGCCGATGTCGCCGAGGCCGAGCACGGCCGTGCCGTCGGTCACGACGGCGACGACCTGGGACTTCCAGGTGTAGTCGTTGACCAGCTCGGGCTGCTCGGCGATCGCGGTGCACACCTTGGCGACGCCGGGCGTGTACGCGAGGGACAGGTCGTCCTTGTCCCGCAGGGGGACGGTGGCCTGCACGGCCATCTTGCCGCCCCGGTGAAGGGCGAAGACAGGATCGAAGGGCTCCTCGGGAGCTCCATCCGTACCACTGTCGTTGCGAGGATTGACGATCTCCGCTGCCATTGGGTTGACCCCTTAAGTCTGCTTCATTTGAGGGTTGGCCGCTCCTGGTGTGGAGCGGTGGGCGGGTCCCGCGGCCGCCGTGTCTGGCAGCCGCGCGGGCGCGCCGCACAACGCGCCCTGAGCCCCGGATGAGGGGTGTAAGGATCCTTCTTACCGGACGGACGGCACCGCAGACGAGTTCATATCCGTTCGGTGACGCGACTCATACCGAGTGCATCCGGACGGGGGCGGAGGCCGACACGTCACCCGATGTCCCGATAGATGCTTTCCCCACCCGATTGGCGGACTTCCACTCGTCCGAATGGCGAGATGAACCGCAGATTTTCCGGTGACAGGGGAGGGATTCCGCAGAAGATCCGGCCCTGATGTACCGGCCTGTCGGGATTTCGGGGTCACCTGTTATCCGATTTTGACATCCGGGGCCGTCGGTTTGTGGCAGTCCGAATGGCAAGATGCCGTAATCACACGAGGTCGCGACACTCGAAGTTGTGTACGCGACACCTGGCAGCACCTCACACGCCGGAGGAACCCGACCATGACCGCACGCTCCACGCGCTGTACGACCGCCAAGACCCGCACGTCCCGTCTTGCCGCGGTCGCCGCCATCGCGGTCGCCGGCTCGATGCTGCTGACCGCCTGCGGCGACCAGACCGAGAGCGGCAGCACCAAGGAGGGCGGCTCCTCCTCCGCCGCCGCGAGCAAGGCCCCGCTCTTCTCGAAGCTGCCCGCCGACATCCAGAAGTCGGGCGTCATCAAGGTCGGCACGGACGCCTCGTACGCCCCGATGGAGTTCACCGACGGCGGCAAGATCGTCGGTGTCGACCCGGACCTGGGGCAGGCCCTCAGCAAGCAGCTCGGCGTCAAGCTCGAGTTCGTCTCGGGCACCTTCGACGGCCTGATCACCTCGATCTACTCCGGCCGCCAGCAGCTGATCATGTCCTCGATGACGGACAACAAGAAGCGCCAGGAGGGCCTGGACGACAGCGGCAAGAAGATCGGCAAGGGCATCGACTTCGTCGACTACTTCAGCTCCGGCGTCTCCCTGCTGGTCAAGAAGGGCAACCCGCAGGGCGTCAACTCCCTCGACGACCTCTGCGGCAAGACCGTCGCCGTCCAGCGCGGCACGATCTACGAGGACACCTTCAAGGCGCAGGCCGCCAAGTGCGGCGACAAGAAGCTGACCATCCAGGCCTTCGACACCGACGCCGAGGCCCAGACCCGTGTGAAGGCGGGCGGCGCGGTCGCCGACCTGAACGACTACCCGGTCGCCTCGTACATCGCGAAGACCTCGGGCGGCGGCAAGGACTTCGAGGTCGTCGGCAACCAGAGCGACGTCGGCCTCTTCGGCATCGGCGTCTCGAAGGAGAACACCCAGCTGCGCGACGCCGTCAAGGAAGCGCTCGACGCGATCATCAAGGACGGCTCCTACGCCGAGGTCCTGAAGAAGTGGGACGTCGAGGGCAGCGCGGTCAAGTCGGCCACGATCAACGCCGGCAAGTGACCTCTCCTCGTACCACTGAAGGGCAGTCGTCATGACTGACAAGATCAGCAAGGACCCGGCCGCCGCTCCGGCCGGGCCCACCCCCTCGGGCGTCCCCTACGAGGCGATCAAGGCCATCCCCGTGCGCCACTACGGCCGCTGGGTCAGCGGTGTCGTGGTCGTCGTCCTCCTCGGGTGGCTCGTCTACGCCTTCTCCCAGGGCGATGTCGTCTGGGCCACGGTGTGGGACAAGGTGTTCGACTCCTCCGTCATCGACGGCCTGTGGAACACCATCATCATCAGCGTCGCGTCGATGGCGCTGGGCCTCGTCCTCGGCATCGTCTTCGCCGTGATGCGGCTCTCCAAGAACCCGGTGACCGGCGCGGTCGCCTGGCTCTACATCTGGTTCTTCCGCGGCACCCCGGTCTACGTCCAGCTGCTCGTCTGGTTCAACCTGTCGCTGATCTTCCACTACATCAACCTCGGGCCGATCTACAAGAACGAGACCGTGGACGTCATGACGCCGTTCATGGTGGCCCTGCTCGGCCTCGGCCTGAACGAGGGCGCCTACATGGCGGAGATCGTCCGCGCCGGCATCCAGTCGGTCGACGAGGGCCAGACCGAGGCGGCGCACGCGCTGGGCATGTCCCAGACGAAGACCATGGGCCGCATCGTGCTCCCGCAGGCCATGCGGGTGATCGTGCCGCCCACGGGCAACGAGTTCATCAACATGCTGAAGACCTCGTCCCTGGTCTCGGCCGTGCAGTACACCGAACTGCTGCGCGCCTCGTCGAACATCGGCAACACGGCCGGTGCCGTGATGGAGATGCTGTTCGTCGCCTCCATCTGGTACCTGGCGCTGACCAGCGTGTTCAGCGTGGGCCAGTACTACCTGGAGCGGCGTTTCGCCCGCGGCGCGACGCGCAACCTGCCGCCCACCCCGTGGCAGCGCGTCAAGGCGAACCTGACCACCTTCAAGCGCTCCCCGGAGGCAACGGCATGACCGGCCAGCCCATGGTCAAGGCGGAGGGCGTCCACAAGTCGTACGGCGCCGCCCACATCCTCCGCGGCATCGACCTCGAAGTGCAGAACGGCGAGGTCTTCTGCCTCGTCGGCCCCTCCGGCTCCGGAAAGTCGACCTTCCTGCGCTGCATCAACCACCTGGAGCGCATCGACGGCGGCCGGCTGTCCGTCGACGGCCAGCTGGTCGGCTACCGGCAGAAGGGCGACAAGCTCTACGAGCTGAAGGACAGCGAGGTCGCGGTCCAGCGCCGTGACATCGGCATGGTCTTCCAGCGCTTCAACCTCTTCCCCCACATGACGGCCCTGGCCAACGTCATGGAGGCGCCCATCCAGGTGAAGGGCGAGTCCAAGGCGGTGGCGCGCGAGCGGGCCGAGCGCCTGCTCGACCGGGTCGGCCTGCGGGACAAGATGGTGAACTACCCGTCCCAGCTCTCCGGCGGCCAGCAGCAGCGCGTGGCCATCGCCCGCGCGCTGGCGATGGAGCCGAAGCTGATGCTCTTCGACGAGCCGACCTCGGCGCTCGACCCAGAGCTCGTGGGTGACGTCCTCGACGTCATGCGGGACCTGGCCGAGTCGGGCATGACGATGAT
This sequence comes from Streptomyces sp. NPDC006197, assembly GCF_040613865.1. Lineage (NCBI taxonomy): Bacteria > Bacillati > Actinomycetota > Actinomycetes > Kitasatosporales > Streptomycetaceae > Streptomyces > Streptomyces sp. NPDC006197. Next base: position 55,220 of record NZ_JBEXSZ010000019.1, read on the forward strand.
CGTCGTCACGCACGAGATGGGCTTCGCCCGGGAGGTCGGCGACTCGCTGGTCTTCATGGACGGCGGCGTGGTGGTCGAGTCGGGCAACCCGCGGGACGTCCTGGGGAACCCGCAGCAGGACCGGACGAAGGCGTTCCTGTCGAAGGTGCTGTAAGACGCGGGAAAGGGGCGGTACGGGCAGGAGCCCGCACCGCCCCTTTCGCACATCGCGGCTACTTCACGGCGAGGACGAGGGTGTCGCAGGGCGAGGCCCAGACCGGCCGGGCCTCGCCGAAGCCGGCGGCGAGGAGGGTGTCGACGTGCCAGCGGGCGGAGGGGGCGTCGCCGTCGGCGTGCTCGCCGTAGATCTCGAAGCGGCGGGCGGTGGGCTCGGCGAGGACCGGGTCCTCGGCGGCGACGGCCCACCAGTCGGCCCAGTCGAGGACTCCGGCGGCCTTCTCCCGGTCCATGCGGGCGTGCCGCTGGGCGCGCTCGGCGGCGTTGATGCGGGGCGTGGCCTCGTCGATCATGTGGTCGGCGTTCATGAAGACCCCGCCGTCGCGGACGAGGCCGGCGAGCTGCCCGTAGAGAGCCGTCAGGGGCTCGCTGTGGAGCCAGTGGAGGGCGGTGGCGGTGAGGACGGCGTCGTACGAGTCGTACGGCAGGCTCGCGGCCCACGAGGGGTCCTTGAGGTCTGCGGTGACGAAGGTGACGCGCTCGTCGCCGGCGAAGGAGCCTTCGGCGATGGCGAGGAGGGCCGGGTCGAGGTCGACGCCGACACTGGTCGCGTCGGGGAACCTCCGGAGCAGCCGGCTCGTGATACTTCCCGTACCGCACGCGAGGTCGAGGACGCGGGGCTTCGGCCCCACCAGCGCCTCGACCATGTCGAGCATCACGCCGAACCGCTCCTCGCGGTCCGGCATGTACCACTCCTGCTGACGGTCCCAGCTCTGCTGCCAGGCCGCCCAGTCGGTTCCGGTCATGGTGGTTCCTCCCCGCCTTCGTAATACCCTCGAAGGGGAAACAGGCGTTACCCCTTCCGACCGGGACACTAGCCCGCCGAAGTAAGGACTACAAGTGGAACTGGCCCATTACTCGGACTTCGCCGTACGTCTGGTCAACACCGAGGAGCCGGCCCGCAACAAGGACACGCTGACCTCCGTCGAGGTGCTCCGGGACCTCTTCGGCCCCGCCACCCAGATGGCCCGGCGGGTCACGGAGGCGGACCTGCCGCGCTTCCGCACGGTGCGCGCGCGCCTGCGGGCGGTCTTCGCGGCGGCGGACGAGGGCGACCACACGGGGGCGGTCGACCTCCTCAACTCCCTCCTCCTGGAGTTCCCGGTCAGCCCGCAGATCTCCGGCCACGACACCCTCGACGAGGAGGGCCGGCCCCGGTGGCACATGCACCTCGCCGACCACTCCTCGAACGCGACCACGGGCTACGCCGCGATCTCGGCGATGGGCCTCGCCTTCCACCTGACGGAGTTCGGCGCGGACCGGCTCGGCCTCTGCCAGGCGCCGCCCTGCCGCAACGCCTACCTGGACACCTCCACCAACCGCTCCCGCCGCTACTGCTCGGACCGCTGCGCGACCCGCGCCAACGTGGCCGCCTACCGGGCCCGCAAACGCCTGGAGGCCGAGCGCACGGGCCTCACCGAGGACACCAGCCAGGAAAGCGTCACGGCCAGCGAACGCTGACGCCCCGGCGTCACCGGCCGGTACCGCGCCCACACCCGCCCGAGGACCAGTTCGGGCGGCACGGCCCCGAAGACCCGGCTGTCCCCCTCGGCGTCCGGGTTGTCACCGAGCACCCACCAGCCGCCGTCACGTCGCTCGATCAGCCGCTTCACGATGAGCAGATCCTGCTGGAGCGGATGCCGCAGCACGGCCACACACCCGGCCCGCAGCCGCGCCCCGTACCGCACGAGCAACTGATCGCCGTGCAACAGAGTGGGCACCATCGAAACCCCCGTCACCTCGGCGATCCCGAACGGCGCACCGGCCTCGGCCACCCTCTCCCGCCCCTCTCCCGTCATCCGGCACCTCCCGGTCCGCTCCTGCGTCGGCTCGTCCACTCGTACACGAGTCCCATGGTGACCCTGGACTTTTGACCTAAGCCCCAGGGGGCGCCCGCGAAAACGCCCTTCTCACCGAGTAATGTCCCACCTGAGAAGACGATCACGAGGAAGGACGGCTCAATGCTCTCCCGCCTGTTTGCCCCCAAGGTGAAGGTCAGCGCCCACTGCGACCTCCCGTGCGGCGTGTACGACCCGGCCCAGGCCCGCATCGAGGCCGAGTCCGTCAAGGCTGTCCAGGAGAAGTACCTGGCCAACGACGACCCGCACTTCCGCGCGCGCGCCACGGTCATCAAGGAGCAGCGCGCCGAGCTCGCCAAGCACCACGTCTCGGTGCTCTGGAGCGACTACTTCAAGGCCCCGCACTTCGAGAAGTACCCCGAGCTCAACCAGCTGGTCAACGACACCCTGAAGGCCCTCTCGGCCGCCAAGGCGTCGACGGACCCGAAGACGGGCGAGAAGGCGCTGGAGCTCATCGCCGAGATCGACCGCATCTTCTGGGAGACGAAGAAGGCCTGACCCAGGCTCCTCCCGCCCGCTGCTCCGACACCAGGTCAGAGGGCAAATGAAACGGCCCGCCCGGTCATCCCGAGGCGGGCCGTTCTCATTTCCAAGATCTACTGGGAGGGAAACGGGAGACGAGGCGGGAGCCGATCACCCGGACCGGCGGTGCGGCCGTGCCGCTCGTTACGCTGGCGGGCGTGAACACGCCGCCGGGCTCCCGCGGGGCTCGTCGGGGTGGCCCGACTGGCGCGACGGCGACCCCGAGGACCTGGCCGGGCGGCTGGCGTGGCCGGTGGAGGGGGTGCTCTTCGACGTGGAGCGCAACGGGTTCTGGCATCCCGCCTGGCCGTCGAGGCCCTCGGAGAAGTCCGAGGCGCTGCGCGTCGCCAGGACCGAACTGGAGAGCGTGCCGCGGCTGGTTCCGGTCTACGGGCACCGCTACCTGCCCGGCACGGCCGACGAGTACGGACACCCGGTCCTGTCCGTCCACCAGACCGACATCATCCTGTACGGGAACCACCTCGCCGACTACATCCAGCGCGAGTTCACCGGCCGGTCGAGCGGCCTCCCCGCCCACGCGACCGTCGACTTCTGGTCGTACTTCGTCGAAGCCGGCCCGGGCATCGACGTCACCGCGCCCACACCGTTCACCCCGTACGCCATGACCGCGCAGGAGGTCGTCGGCTGCCTCCGGATGCTGGCCCTCGAGCGCCTGATCGGCCGACGGCACCACCCGTACCAGTTGATCGAAGCCGGACTCACGGCCTTGGTCCTCGACGTCGAGACGGAGTCCCTCCCCCTCCTCGCCGGCCTGTCACGCGCCGAACACGAGCAGGCCGACGCCCTTTTCGACCAGGTGCTGGTCGAACTCGGCCCGCACCAGGACCTCCCGGCCGACACCACCGGCCTCCCCCGGGAAGCGGTCCGCTGGGAACTCGTCCGCTGGTGGCTCCGGCTGATCGTGAACGGCAGCCTGGCCCCCGGCGCCGGCGGCGACCTGATCACGCACGAAGGCTGGAGCGCCCTGGCCCGCCCGCAGCAACTCAAGCCACTGGTCGACAGGACCGACGCCTACAACGACTGGGCGACGCTCCGGCGCGGCGACCGGGAACCACTGGCGGAGGCGATCGTCGAGGAGGCGGAACGCCTGCTCGCCGGGCCCTAGCCGCCGCCGGCCTGATCTCACCGGCGGCGGACGGGGACTACGCCTCCGTCGGCAGGGTGTAGCGGCGCTTCTCCTTGGAGGTCGCGCCCAGGCGGTCGTAGAAGCGGATCGCGTCCTCGTTCCAGACGGGGGTCTGCCACTGGAGTTCCGGGAGGCCGAGGGTGCGGGCCTCGGTGCGGATCGCCGCCATCAGGAGGGGGCCGAGGCCGTGGCCGCGCGAGGACTCGGTGAGGTAGAGGCAGTCCATGTGGAGGTACTCCGTGCCGTCCCAGGTGGAGAGCTCCGGGGCGCAGGTGGCGTAGCCCGCGAGGGTGCCGTCGGGGAGGACGGCGACGAAGCAGCGGAGGCGGGGGCGCCCGGGGCCGAAGAGGAGGCCGGCGAGGCGGTCCGCGAGACCGGGGGCCGGGGGCGCGGCCTTCTCGTACGCGGCGTGCTCGGTGATCAGCTCGACGACGCGGGGCATGTCTTCCGGGCGTGCACGGCGTACCTCTGCGTTCATACCGCCATCATGCACGGTCCCACCGACAGCGTGGCCGTCGTGCCCTGGCGGCGGAGCCACTCGCGGTACGGGGCCGCCCGCAGGGCCACCTCCCGGTAGGCCGCGGCGAGTTCGGCGTACAGCACGTCCAGGGGCGCGTCCGGGCGCGCGTACAGCAGGAGCCGGACGCCCAGCGGGTCGCCGCGCAGGGGGCGGATGGCCATGTCCTCGCGCGGGACCGAGGTGGGCTGGCAGGGGGCGACGGCCTCGCCGAGGACGATGAGCGAGGCGGCCGTGTGGTAGTCGCCGTGCAGCAGGGGCGGGTCGATGCCGGCGGCGCCGAGGACCCTTCGGAGGCCGTCCCATTCGCCGTCGACGGTCGGGTCGACCATCCAGTGGTCGGCGGCGAGGTCGGCGAGGTCCACGACGGTTCCGGCCGCGGCCGGGTGGTCGTGGGCCATGGAGATGAACTGCGGTTCGCGGGCGACCAGGACCCGGCCCGTGAGGCCCTCGGGGACCCGAAGGGGGCAGCCCTCCACCTCGTGCACGAAGGCCACGTCGAGCTGCCCGGTGGCGACCGTGCGCAGCAGCGCGTTGGCGGAGACGTCCACCCGGAGGCCGACGTCCGTGTCGGGCAGCCGCTGCCGGAGCCGGCGCAGCCAGCCCGGGAGCGCCCGGCTGGCGGTGGAGCCGACGCGGAGTCCGGGCCCGTCGGCGCGGGCGGCGGCGGCCCGGGTCTCGGTGACGAGCGCTGCCATGTCGGCGACCAGGGGGCGGGCCCTGCTGAGCAGGGAGCGGCCGAGGGGGGTGGGGCGGCAGCCGGTGCGGCCGCGGGAGAAGAGTTCGGCGCCGAGGGAGTTCTCGATCCTGCGCAGCTGGGTGGTCAACGAGGGCTGGCTCATGCCAAGTTGCCGGGCCGCCTTGTGCAGGCTGCCCGTGTCCGCGATGGCGCAGAGCGCGCGCAGATGTCTCACCTCCAGCTCCATGCACCCGAGGGTAGGGCGGCCGCCCGAGTCGCACCAGACACCCGCGAGGCTCCAATTCCCTTTCATTCCAAGGAAGTTGTCGCAGGTCGCCCCCGTGATGCGGTGGAGCTATCGGTGGTTGGCATCATCCCCGGGCGGGCCGGCTCCCCCGAGACTCTCCCCGACACCAACAGGAGGAGCCCCCCATGCGTCACCCCAAGGTCCTCACCTCCGTGCTGACCGCCGCCCTCGGTCTCGGTCTCGCCGCTTCCCTCGGCACGGCCCCGGCGGCAGCGGTCGGCACGGGCACCACCGGCACCTTCGGCACCACCGGCAACGCCGCCGTGGCGTACGCCGGTTCGGCCGAGGAGGCCAAGGCCAACCAGGCCTTCTTCGACGCCGTCGTGAAGTCGGTGGCGAAGAAGCGGGCCGCCGCCCCCGGTGCGACCGCCGTCACCGTCGTCTACAGCGCCGCCAACGCGCCGTCCTTCCGCACCCAGATCGCCCGCTCCGCCCAGATATGGAACAGCTCGGTGGTGAACGTCCGGCTCGTCGAGGGCAGCAACCCGGACTTCGCCTACTACGAGGGCAATGACTCCCGCGGCTCGTACGCCAGCACCGACGGCCACGGCAGCGGCTACATCTTCCTCGACTACCGGCAGAACCAGCAGTACAACTCGACCCGGGTCACCGCCCACGAGACCGGGCACGTCCTCGGGCTGCCGGACCACTACAGCGGCCCGTGCAGCGAGTTGATGTCGGGCGGCGGCCCCGGCACGTCCTGCCAGAACGCCCAGCCGAACGCACAGGAGCGCTCCCGCGTCGACCAGCTGTGGCGTTACGGTCTCGCCTCCGCGTTCAAGGGCTGACCGGGAGTCGAGCCGGGTACGACGGTGGCGCCCTCTCCCCGGGGCGCCACCCGCGCGTTCAGGCCGTCTGGAGGAGTCTGCGGCCGAAGTCCGCGCCGGGCGGCAGCTGGCGCCGCACCCGTTCGAGGGCTTCCTCGAAGTCGCCCCCCGCGACGCACGCCTCGAAGGCGGTGCCGCCGTAGTGCAGCGTCAGGCTGAGGTCGGCGCGCTCGCCGAGCGTCAGCAGGCAGGCCAGCGTGGCCTGCTGGGCGGCGCCGTCCACGACGACGGGGAGCGGCAGGTCCCACTCCAGGACGCAGCCCGTGAGGGCCTGCCCGCCCTCGTCGGCGGCGCCGAGCGCGGCGAAGCTCTCGCCCGTGTACTCGATGCCCCTGATCCGGGTGGCGACGCGCCGCCCGTCGGCCGTGATGACGATCGCTTCCGCGCCGCTGCGGTCCCGGTACCAGCCGGTCCAGACTTCTGTCGACTCCGATGACATGCGCGGACTGTAGCCGTATGACGGGCTTCGCCGCGCGTCCGGTCACCCGGGGGCCGGACTTCTCCCGATCTCGCCGTTCTTGCCGGTCACGTGCGTGGTAGCGGCTTCCGCCCCCTCGTGGAGCGGGCAGTCGGGATTGCGGCAGGGCTGCACCTCCCACTCCGGCACCCAGGCCCCGAGGACCTTGTGCCGGGTGGCCAGCACGGCGAGCGGCCCGCCGCAGGCCGGGCAGTGGCGCTCGGCCAGGGGGTCCCGCGTCGTGCGAGGCGTCTCCTCACCCATGCATCCAGGGTAGGACGCCCCGCGCGACGCCGCCCGCCGCCGCTATCGCTTCCTGGTGTACGTACGGACGAGCACGCCGTTCTCGAAGGCGCGGACGTCGGCGAGGTCGAAGTCCCGGGGCTCGAAGCCGGCGCCGAACATCGGCATGCCGGTGCCGTAGACCTGCGGGTACGTCTTGATGACCAGTTCGTCGATCTCCTCGATGAGCTCGCCCGCGATGGTGGAGCCGCCGCAGAGCCAGATGCCCAGGGGGCCGTCCTCGGCCTTGAGCTCGCGGACGCGGCCGACGAGGTCGTCGGCGATCAGCTCGACGTTCGGATGGGGCGACTCGGCGAGCGAGCGGGTGGCGACGAACTCGCGCAGGTGGTTGTACGGGCTGGTGACGCCGATGTCCAGGGCGAGCTGGTACGAGCCGAGTCCCTGGATGACGGTGTCGAAGTGCTTGTTCTCGCCGTCGACGCCGAGCATCTCCCGGCCCTGCGTGGGGATGGTCTCCGGGTACTCGGTGCCCATCCAGGCCATGTACGGCTCTTCCGAGTACTTGAACATGGAGGTGGCGTCGCCCTGGGGGTCGCCGATGAAGCCGTCGATGGTGCAGGCGATGTAGTAGGTGAGCTTGCGCAAACCGGTCCTCTTCGTCAGGGGAAGTGGCTGCCGTCGCAACCACGACGGCTATAGTGCTTCATCTGTAGTGGTTGCGCAAGACCTCTTCGGAAGGAGCCCGACGTGGCAAGGAACCCGGAACGCCGTACGGCCCTGCTCGACGCCGCGATCGAGGTCCTGGCCGACGAAGGTGCCCGCGGGCTCACCTTCCGGGCGGTCGACGCCCGGGCGGGCGTCCCCACGGGCACCTCGTCCAACTACTTCAGCGACCGGGACCGGCTGCTCTCCCAGGTCGCCGACCGGATCTTCGTACGCCTCACCCCGGAGCCCGGCGCCATCGACGCCGCACTGCTGCCGGCCCCCAGCCGTGAGCTGGTCGTCGAGCTCATGCGCCGGCTCGCCCGGCGCATGACCGCCGAGCGCACCTGCTACCTGGGCCTCTTCGAACTGCGCCTGGAGGCCACGCGCCGCCCCGAGCTGCAGAAGCGGTTCACCGAGGTGCTCCGCGCCGACCTCGACCTGAACGTCCGGCTCCACCTCGACTCCGGCATGCCGGGCGACGCGGACACCGTCCGACTGCTCTACGTCGCCCTCACCGGGCTGCTCCTCGACCACTTCACGGTCCCCGGCCTCCACGGCGACCGGGACCTGGACGAGCTGATCGAGACCGTGGTCACCCGGATCGTCCCCGACATGTGAGGACGGGCCGTCAGCGCGTACGCCGCGTGACGAACTCCGCGAGGGCGAGCAGGTCCTCCGCCGCCGCCAGATCCGGCACCGCCTGGGCCAGGTGCTCGACGGCGCGGCCCATGCGCTCGGCCGCCTGGGCCTGCGCCCAGTCACGGCCACCGGCCCGCTCGACGGCGTCCGCCGCCGCCCGTACCGCCGCCGCGTCGAGGGTCGGCCGGGAGTACAGCCCGGCCAGCTCCTCCCCCGCGGGGGTGCCGGAGGTGAGCGCCGCCACCACGGGGAGCGATTTCTTGTGGGCGACGAGGTCGGCGCCGGCCGGCTTGCCCGTGCGGTCCGGGTCGCCCCAGATGCCGATGAGGTCGTCGATCAGCTGGAAGGCGAGACCGGCCTCCCGGCCGAAGGCGTCCATCGCCGCGACCTCCTCCTCCCCCGCGCCCGCGTAGAGCGCGCCGAGGGCGCAGGAACAGCCGAGCAGGGCACCGGTCTTGGCGGTGGCCATGGCCAGGCACTCGTCGAGGGAGACCTCGCGCGGGTCGCGCTGCTCGAAGGCGCAGTCGGCCTGCTGGCCGGCGCAGAGCTCGATGATGCAGGCGGCGAGGCGCGCGGAGGCCGCCGCGGAGGCCGGGTGCGGGTCCTCGGCGAGCAGCCGCAGGGCCAGCGCGCTCATCGCGTCGCCGGCCATGAGGGCGTCGGGGATGCCGAAGACGGTCCAGGCGGTGGGCCGGTGCCGGCGGGTGGGGTCCTCGTCGACGATGTCGTCGTGGAGGAGCGTGAAGTTGTGCGCGAGCTCCACCGCCGCCGCGGCCTTCACGGCCCGGGTCTCGTCGGCACCGAGGGCACGGGCCGCCGCGAGGACCAGGGCGGGCCGGATCGCCTTGCCCGGCTGTCCCGCGTCCGGGGTGCCGTCGGCGCGCTCCCAGCCGAAGTGGTACATCGCCACCCGCCGTATGGAGCCGGGCAGGGACTCGACGGTCGAGCGCAGTTGGGGATGGACGGCGGTGCGCGTCCGGTCGAGGAGCGTCACGGCTCCCTGACCGTCGGCGACGGCATCCGTGCTGGTCATGGTCACGGTCTTTTCCTTCGCATCCTTCATCGCGGTCCCGCACGACGGTTCTTCGCCGTGCCGGGCCGGGTGCTCCCGGGGGCGGGCGGGTCCGGCCCCCGCCCCCGGGCGCCGCCGGCTCAGCGCCAGCGGCTGACCTCGACGTTCTCCAGGACACCGAGGGCGTCCGGGACGAGGATCGCCGCCGAGTAGTAGGCCGTGACCAGGTAGGAGATGATCGCCTGCTCGTCGATGCCCATGAAGCGGACGGAGAGGCTGGGCTCGATCTCGTCGGGGAGGCCGGTCTGGTGCAGACCGATGACGCCCTGGTCGGCCTCGCCGGTACGCATGCAGATGATCGAGGTGGTCCGGGCGTCCGAGACCGGGATCTTGTTGCACGGGTAGATCGGCACACCGCGCCAGGTCGGGATGCGGTTGCCCGCGACCTCGATCGTCTCGGGCACGAGTCCGCGCTTGTTGAGCTCGCGGCCGAAGGCGGCGATGGCGCGGGGGTGGGCGAGGAACATCTTGGAGCCCCGGCGGCGGGAGAGCAGCTCGTCCATGTCGTCCGGGCTGGGTGCGCCGTCGTGCGGCTGGAGCCGCTGCCCGTAGTCGCAGTTGGAGAGGAGGCCGAACTCCTTGTTGTTGATGAGCTCGTGCTCCTGGCGCTCGCGGAGCGCCTCGACCGTGAGCCGCAACTGCTGCTCGGTCTGGTTCATCGGCTGGTTGTAGAGGTCGGCGACGCGGCTGTGGACCTTCAGCACGGTCTGGGCGACGCTCAGCTCGTACTCACGGGGCGAGGCGTCGTAGTCGACATAGGTGTGCGGGACGACCGCCTCGCCGACGTGGCCGGCGGAGAGGTCGATGGCCGCCTCGCCGTACGTGTTGGTCCGCTGCTCGGGCATCGACGCCACGCCCGCGAGGTGGGCGGCGAGCGAGCCGGCGCGCTCCGCGAGGTTCCGTACGTCGTCCCGGGTGAGCTCCAGGACCGTGCAGGCGGTGGCGGCCCGGGCGGTCCAGTCCCAGGTGGCGTCCTCCTGGAGCAGGGCGTCCTCGCCGAGGTAGGCGCCGTCGGCGAGGACGCCGAGCACGGCCTCGTCGCCGTAGGGCCCCTCGCCGATCTGCTCGATGCGGCCGTGCGCGAGGAGGTACACCCGGTCGGTGGGGGCGCCCGCCACGGCGATGGTCTCGCCCGCCGCGTACTCCCGCTGGGTGCAGCGGGCCGCCAGCTCGGCCAGCGCGGCCTCGTCCTCGTAGCCGCGCAGCGCGGGGAGTTCGCCGAGTTCGGCGGGGATCACCGCGACGCGCTCTCCGGTCTGGACGAAGGTGACGCGGCCGTCACCCACGGAGTAGCTGAGCCTCCGGTTCACCCGGTACGTGCCGCCCTGCACCTGGACCCACGGCAGCGTCCGCAGCAGCCACCGGGAGGTGATCTCCTGCATCTGCGGGGCCGACTTGGTGGTCGTGGCGAGGTTCCGCGCGGCGGCGGTGCCGAGACTCTGCTGCGGGGCCTGTCCCGCGCGGACCTCGTCGCCAACCGAACCAACGGACATGGAACTCCCTCTCGTATGACTGAGTTGCGAGAGAAGCCTTTCAGCACGGAACGTGTCGGCGCCATTACACATTCGGGTGGGACTGTTCGACGATCTTCGGGGCATGTCACGTTTTTTCCATCCGAACAGCGCAGCCCCACCCGTCTCCTGACGTTCTGTCCGGATCGACTCGCACACGGTCCGAACGGATGGCAGCGGAGTGGCGGACTCCGGTACTCCGGAAGCTCACCCCGCCCTCCGGAAGGAGTCGGTCATGGCCTCACCCATGTCCGCGAACAGGTTCCTCGGCGCACTGCGCGACGAGGGTCTCGCGGTCGTCCAGGTCGGCGACTGGTCCACCCACAACCGCAACCACAAGGGCCCCTGGGGCCCGGTGCACGGCGTGATGATCCACCACACCGTGACCCGCGGCACCGCCCGGACCGTCCGGATCTGCCGGGACGGCTACGAGTCCCTCCCGGGGCCGCTCTGCCACGGCGTGATCGCCAAGGACGGCACGGTCCACCTCGTCGGCTACGGGCGCGCCAACCACGCGGGGCTCGGCGACGACGAGGTCCTCCGGGCGGTCATCGCCGAGCGGCGGCTGCCGCCGGACGACGAGGCCACCACGGACGGCAACCGGCACTTCTACGGCTTCGAGTGCGAGAACCTCGGCGACGGCGAGGACCCGTGGCCGAAGGTCCAGCTGGAGGCCATCGCGAAGGCGGCGGCCGCCGTCTGCCGGGCGCACGGCTGGACGCACCGCTCGGTCATCGGGCACCGGGAGTGGCAGCCGGGCAAGGTGGACCCGCGCGGGTTCACGATGGCGTCGATGCGGGAGCGGGTCGCCGACCTGCTGCGCTGACCCCGGGGGTGTCCTGCCGATCGGGCCGGGCTCGCGGGGCCCGGTCGGCGGGGCGTCCACCGAGGGCGGCGAGAATGGCCGGGTGAACGCGTTCGACCCGTCCCGTCTGCGGCCCCGCCTCCCCTCGCCCCTGGAGCCGGTGGAGGACGAGCGCTTCGCCCGGCGCGGTCTCACGCTGCTGCTGAAGCGCGAGGACCTCATCCACCCCGACCTGCCGGGCAACAAGTGGCGCAAGCTCGTGCTCAACCTGCGCGAGGCGGCCGGCCGGCCCGTGCTCACCTTCGGCGGCGCGTACTCCAACCACCTGCGGGCGACGGCCGCCGCCGGCCGGCTGCTCGGCTTCCCGACGGTCGGGGTGGTCCGCGGCGACGAGCTGGCCGGGCGGCCGCTCAACCCCTCGCTCGCGCGGTGCGCGGCCGACGGGATGCGCCTCGAGTTCGTGGACCGGGCCACGTACCGCGCGAAGAACGACCCGGCCACGCTCGCGGCGCTCCTGGAGCGGGCCCCCGCGGGCGCGTACGTGGTCCCGGAGGGCGGCAGCAACGCGCTCGCCGTCCACGGGTGCGTGGAGCTGGGCCGCGAGCTCGCCGGGGCGGTGGACACGGTCGCGGTCGCCTGCGGCACGGGCGGCACCCTGGCGGGCCTCGCGGCCGGACTCTCCCCGGGGCAGAGGGCGCTGGGCGTCCCGGTCCTCAAGGGCGGCTTCCTCGGCGGGGAGGTCCGCGCCCTCCAGGAGGCGGCCTTCGGCGGGCCGCGCGGGGAGTGGAGCCTGGACGAGCGTTTCCACTGCGGGGGCTACGCGCGCGTGCCCCCCGCCCTGGAGGCGTTCGCACAGGACTTCGAGGAACGGCATGGACTCGCCATCGAGCGGCTGTATGTCGCCAAAATGCTGTACGGCCTGACGGCCCTCGCGGAGGAGGGCGCCTTCCCGCCGGGCACCCGGCTGGCGGCGGTGATCACGGGCAGGCCGGACCAGGTGATCACGGGCAGGCCGGACACCCCTCAGTCGTCCACTTCCCGGTAGGCCGCCGCCTCCTCCAGGTCCAGGCGGCGGAGCAGGGTGCGCATCATCTCGTCGTCGATCCGGCGGGCGTCGCGCAGCTGGACGAAGACCTCGCGCTCGGCGTCGATCACCTCGCGGGAGAGGCGCCGGTAGGTGTCGTCCGCGGTCTCCCCCGTGATCTCGTTGACCGCGCCGAGCCGTTCCCACACGGCGTTGCGGCGCCGCTCCAGGACCGTGCGCAGCCGGTCGGCGAGGGGCTTCGGCAGGGCGTTGCGCTCGTCGGCGAGGAGCGCGTCGAGGCGTTCCTCGGCGGCCCGCGAGGCCTCGCTCTGGGCCTGCGCCTCGGCCAGGGTCTCGGCGTACCGGTCGCGCCCGGGGAGCTTCAGGAGCCGGATCAGGGGCGGCAGGGTGAGGCCCTGCACCACGAGGGTGCCGATCACGGTGGTGAAGGTGAGGAAGAGGACGAGGTTGCGGGCCGGGAACTCCTCGCCGTCGGTGACGACCGGGATGGAGAAGGCGATGGCCAGGGAGACCACGCCGCGCATGCCGGCCCAGCCGACGACGAGCGGCGCCCGCCAGTCCACCTCGGGCTCCCGCTCCCGGATGCGCGGGGACGCCCAGCGGGGCAGGAAGGTCGCCGGGTAGACCCAGACGAACCGGACGACGACCACGGCGACGAAGACCCCGGCCGCGTACCAGGCCGCCTCTCCCATGCCGTACCGGCCGAGTCCCTTGACGACGTACGGCAGCTGGAGGCCGATCAGGGCGAAGACGGAGGACTCCAGGACGAAGGCGACCATCTTCCAGACGGCCTCTTCCTGGAGCCGGGTCGCGAAGTCGACCTTCCAGGCCTTGTGGCCGAGGGAGAGGCCGACCACGACGACCGCGAGGACGCCGGAGGCGCCGACCTCCTCGGCGGCGGCGTACGCGATGAAGGGGATGAGCAGGGAGAGGGTGTTCTGGAGGAGGGCCTCGCGCAGGTGCGTGCGGAGCCAGTGGATCGGGACCATCAGGACCAGGCCGACGCCGGTGCCGCCGATCGCGGCGAGCGCGAACTCCCCGAAGCCGCCGGCCCAGCTGACGCCCTCGCCGACGGCGGCCGCGAGGGCGACCTTGTACGCGGTGATCGCGGTGGCGTCGTTCACGAGGGACTCGCCCTGGAGGATCGTGGTGATCCGGTTCGGCAGGCCGAGCCTGCGGGCGATGGCGGTGGCGGCGACCGCGTCCGGCGGGGCGATCACGGCGCCGAGCACCAGGGCGGCGGTGAGCGGCAGGTCGGGCACGAGGACGTAGGCGAGCCAGCCCACGGCCACGGTGGCGAAGAGGACGTACCCGACGGAGAGCAGCGCGACGGGCCGGATGTTGGCCCGCAGGTCGAGGTACGAGGAGTCGACGGCGGCCGTGTAGAGGAGCGGGGGCAGGATCAGCGGGAGCACGATGTGCGGGTCGAGGGTGTAGTCGGGGACCCCCGGGACGTACGAGGCGGCGAGGCCGACCGCGACGAGCAGCAGCGGGGCCGGCACCGGGGACCTGCGGGCGAACCCGGCCACGGCCGCGCTCGCCGCCACCAGTGCCACCAGCTGTAGTGCGTCCATGCCCGACCCCGTTCCCCTGCCGCAACGTAACCTGGCCATCATGAGCGAGTGCCCTCACCTGGCCGAAATGCCGCGCCCCGAACCGGCGCCGCTGGCCGACACCTGTCCCGAGTGCCTGGCGGACGGCACGCACCCGGTCCAGCTGCGGCTCTGTCTGAGCTGCGGGCACGTGGGCTGCTGCGACTCCTCGGCGGGGCGGCACGCGACGGGGCACTTCTCCTCGACCGGGCATCCGGTGATGCGGACCTTCGAGCCGGGCGAGTCCTGGCGCTGGTGCTTCGTCGACGGTTCGATCGTCTGACGGCCGGGGCGCCGCCCCGCGGCCGGTGCGGTCACGGACGGTTCGACCGCCCGGACGCTGGGTACGTCATCCCTCCGCGGATTCTCCGCGGCTGCCGGTGCGGGGGGCGGGGAGACCGTCGGTCTCCAGGACTCACGGCGACACGGCAGGATGGATCGCGATAGCGTCACGGCGGACCGCGCAGGCTCCCTGCGTACCGCCCGGTCCGGGGGCCTCTCCCTCCGGACCCCGAATGAGCTTGTGCCACCTTGGAGGTGAGGGTGTCCCAGATCGCAGGCGAGCCCGGGACCCAGGACTTCGTGGAAGTCCGGCTGCCCGCTGCGGGTGCCTATCTGTCCGTGCTGCGTACGGCCACGGCCGGCCTCGCGGCGCGCTTGGACTTCACCCTCGACGAGATCGAGGACTTGCGGATCGCGGTCGACGAGGCCTGCGCCATCCTGCTCCAGCAGGCCGTGCCGGGGTCCGTCCTCAGCTGTGTCTTCCGGTTGATCGACGACTCGCTCGACGTGACGGTCTCCGCCCCGACGACGGACGGCAGGGCGCCCGAGCGGGACACCTTCGCGTGGACCGTGCTGTCGGCGCTGGCCGGGAAGGTGGAGTCGTCGGTGGCCGATGACCGTACGGTCTCGATCAGCCTGTACAAACAGCGCGGCGCGGGGCCAGGCCCGGCGTGAGGAGCGGGGACGCGACGGCCGGCATCCCTGAGCAGCAGGCGCGGCCGAACAGGGTCGCTACGGAGCAGGCGGACCAGATGAGCGAGCACGAGCAGCACCCCGAGGTTCCCGAGACACCGGGAGTCTCCGAGGCCCCCGCGCGTTCCGAGGCGCCGACCCCCGACGAGGCCGAGGCGGTCGAGGGGGTCGAGGCGGCTTCGGCGGCGGAGAAGGCCGAGGACGGCGACGAGGACGACGAGGGGCCGGACGCCCACGCCGTCCCGGACCCGCACGACCGGAGCGGCGCCCGCGCCCTCTTCGTCCGGCTGCGCGAGCTGCCCGAGGGCTCCCCGGAGAAGGCGGAGCTGCGCAACCGGCTGGTCCGCATGCACCTGCCGCTGGTGGAGCACCTGGCCCGGCGCTTCCGCAACCGCGGCGAGCCGCTGGACGACCTGACGCAGGTGGCGACGATCGGCCTGATCAAGTCGGTCGACCGGTTCGACCCGGAGCGCGGGGTGGAGTTCTCCACGTACGCGACGCCGACGGTCGTCGGCGAGATCAAGCGCCACTTCCGTGACAAGGGGTGGGCGGTCCGGGTGCCGCGCCGGCTCCAGGAGCTGCGGCTCTCGCTGACCACGGCGACGGCGGAGCTGTCGCAGCAGCACGGCCGCTCGCCGACGGTGCACGAGCTGGCGGAGCGGCTCGGGATCTCCGAGGAGGAGGTCCTGGAGGGGCTGGAGTCGGCCAACGCCTACTCGACGCTCTCCCTGGACGTCCCGGACACGGACGACGAGTCGCCGGCGGTGGCGGACACGCTGGGTGCGGAGGACGAGGCCCTGGAGGGGGTCGAGTACCGGGAGTCGCTCAAGCCGCTCCTGGAGGACCTGCCGCCCCGGGAGAAGCGGATTCTGCTGCTTCGTTTCTTCGGGAACATGACCCAGTCGCAGATCGCGCAGGAGGTGGGCATCTCGCAGATGCACGTTTCCCGGCTGCTGGCTCGGACCCTGGCGTCGCTTCGGGAGAAGCTTCTGGTGGAGGAGTAGTCCCTCAGGCCTCCTGGCCGGGGCGCCGGATGCCGAGCGCCTCGGTCGTGGCCGGGTTCAGGAGGAGGACGAGGCCGGTCACGGCGAGGACGGCGACGGCGATCCCGTAGGGGATCACGCCGTCGGTCTGGAGCATCTGCCAGGCGACCGGCAGGGCGAGGATCTGGGTGATCACGGCCGGGCCGCGGCTCCAGGAGCGCATCCGCCACAGGCCGCGGGCGGCGGCGAGCGGGATCAGGCCGAGTGCGATCACGGTCACACCGCCGGTCACCCCGCTGGTGAGGTCCCCGCCGCCGGAGCCCCCGTCGAGGAGGGTCCGCACCAGCAGGTAGACGCCTCCGGCGAGGAGCCCGAGGGCCTCGACGAGGGCCACGCCCGCGGCGGCGGCCAGGCGGGCGGGGCGGGGGGTCTGCTCCGTACTGCTCATAGAGGGCAGGGTAACGGGGGCGGCCGGAGAGCCGGGTCCGGGACCCCGGCCGGGGGTTCCGGCGGAGGTGTCCGGGGGTCGGGCTGGACTGGGCCCGATACCGCCGGGTAGGTACGCTGGCGCTCATGCGCGCACTTCTCGTGGTCAACCCGGCAGCCACCACCACCAGTGCTCGCACCCGTGATGTGCTCATCCACGCGCTGGCCAGTGAGATGAAGCTGGAGGCGGTCACCACCGAGTACCGCGGACACGCGCGCGACCTGGGCCGGCGGGCCGCCGAAGCCGGGAACATCGACCTGGTCGTGGCCCTCGGCGGGGACGGCACGGTGAACGAGGTCGTCAACGGACTGCTGCACGACGGGCCCGATCCGGACCGGCTGCCGGGCCTCGCGGTCGTCCCCGGCGGTTCGACCAACGTCTTCGCCCGCGCCCTGGGGCTGCCGAACGACGCGGTCGAGGCGACCGGCGCCCTGCTCGACGCGTTGCGTGAGCGGCGGACACGGACGGTGAGCCTCGGGCTCGCGTCCGGGACGCCGGGCACCGAGGACGAGGCGGTGCCGGAGCGCTGGTTCACGTTCTGTGCCGGGCTCGGTTTCGACGCGAGCGTCATCGGTCGGGTCGAACAGCAGCGCGAGCGCGGGAAGAGATCGACGCACGCCCTCTATCTGCGCCAGGTGGTGCGCCAGTTCCTGGGGGAGTCGAACCGCCGACACGGGACGATCACCCTGGAGCGCCCCGGCACGGAGCCGGTCGAGGACCTGGTCCTCTCCATAATCTGCAACACCTCCCCCTGGACCTACCTGGGCAATCGCCCGGTGTACGCGTCTCCGGAGGCGTCCTTCGAGACCGCGCTGGACGTGCTCGGTCTGCGCCGGCTCTCCACCCCGGCGGTGGCCCGTTACGGCGCCCAGCTGCTCACCTCGACCCCGGAGCGGGGTCCGCGCGGCAAGCATGCCGTGTCTCTGCACGACCTGACCGACTTCACCTTGCATTCGAAGGTTCCCCTCCCTCTGCAGATGGACGGAGACCACCTCGGACTGCGTACGAGCGTGACGTTCACAGGCGTACGCCGTGCACTGCGTGTGATTGTGTGAGCGGAAGGGCCCAAAGTCCTTTCACTCGAACGTTTAGGCGCGCATCCACCCCTTAGAAGTACGGCTGTGACCTAGCCGACACCGAGGAATCAAAAAAAACTTTCCGGAAGGGGTTGTATCCGCCCCTGGGGTTTGGGAGTCTCTTCTTGGCGATCGGGACGGCCCGCAACACCGGCCTCCACTGAGAGCCAGAACCCCTCCTCAGCACAAGGACCACACCAGTTCACCTGGCAGTCGGCCCTTCCCTTGCGGAGGGATTCGTGAAAGCGTTCACATTCACAAGCAACTCGCACGTAACACCTGAGAGAGGTAGCAGCCATGGACTGGCGTCACAACGCCGTTTGTCGTGAGGAAGACCCCGAGCTGTTCTTCCCCATCGGCAACACCGGTCCTGCGCTGCTGCAGATCGAGGAAGCCAAGGCCGTCTGCCGCCGCTGCCCCGTCATGGAGCAGTGCCTGCAGTGGGCGCTCGAGTCCGGCCAGGACTCCGGCGTCTGGGGTGGCCTCAGCGAGGACGAGCGCCGCGCGATGAAGCGCCGTGCCGCTCGCAACCGGGCGCGTAACGCCAGCGCCTGAGCCACCTGCACAGCCTGAGGCACGCGGCGCGTACACCGCGTACGCAATCACCGCCCCCGAGCCGCAGCGCGCAGCAGTAACCCACAGCATTCGAGCCCCGGACCGATTCCCTTCGGTCCGGGGCTCGCTGCTGTGCGCTCGCCCGTACGGCTACTTCTGCGACTGCACGGGGATGTCGAGGACCACCTTCGTGCCGCGCTCGGCGCCCGGCAGCATGTCGAAGGAGCCGCCCAACTCCCCCTCCACCAGGGTCCGTACGATCTGCAGGCCGAGGTTGCCGGCCCGCTGCGGGTCGAAGCCCTCGGGCAGGCCGCAGCCGTCGTCCTGGACCGTGATCAGGAGCCGGGCGTCCGTCCGGGTCTCGCCCCGGACGGCGCTGACCTCGACCGTGCCCTGCTCCCCCTGCGCGAAGGCGTGTTCGAGCGCGTTCTGCAGGATCTCGGTGAGGACCATGGAGAGCGGGGTGGCGACCTCGGCGTCGAGGATGCCGAAGCGGCCGTTGCGCCGGCAGGTGACCTTGCCCGGCGAGATCTCGGCGACCATCGCGATGACCCGGTCGGCGATCTCGTCGAACTGCACCCGCTCGTCCAGGTTCTGGGACAGCGTCTCATGGACGATGGCGATCGAACCGACGCGCCGCACGGCCTCGTTGAGGGCCTCGCGGCCCCGGACGGAGTCCATCCGGCGGGCCTGGAGGCGGAGCAGGGCGGCCACCGTCTGGAGGTTGTTCTTCACCCGGTGGTGGATCTCCCGGATGGTGGCGTCCTTGGTGATCAACTCGCGCTCGCGGCGGCGCAGTTCGGTGACGTCCCGGAGCAGGACGAGCGAACCGATCCGGGTGCCCTTGGGCTTGAGCGGGATCGCCCGCAGCTGGATCACGCCGCCGTTGCCCTCGACCTCGAACTCGCGGGGCGCGTAGCCGGAGGCCAGCTTGACCAGGGCTTCGTCCACCGGGCCCCGAGAGGGGGCGAGTTCGGCGGTGATCTGACCGAGGTCCTGGCCGACCAGGTCGGCGGCGA
Source organism: Streptomyces sp. NPDC006197 (assembly GCF_040613865.1). Taxonomy (NCBI): domain Bacteria; kingdom Bacillati; phylum Actinomycetota; class Actinomycetes; order Kitasatosporales; family Streptomycetaceae; genus Streptomyces; species Streptomyces sp. NPDC006197. The sequence continues at coordinate 74,458 of NZ_JBEXSZ010000019.1, forward strand.
GGCCGAGACGGTGGTACGCGGAGAGGGCGTTCGGCGAGGCGTACTGGACGACGCCCTCGGCGTCGAGACGGACGAGGCCGTCGCCGGCGCGCGGCGAGGAGTCCATGTCGACCTGCTCGCCGGGGAAGGGGAACGTTCCGGCGGCGATCATCTGGGCGAGGTCGGAGGCCGACTGGAGGTAGGTGAGCTCAAGCCGGGAGGGGGTGCGGACGGTCAGCAGGTTGGTGTTGCGGGCGATGACGCCGAGGACCCGGCCCTCGCGGCGCACGGGGATGGACTCGACCCGCACCGGGACCTCCTCGCGCCACTCCGGGTCGCCCTCGCGGACGATCCGGCCCTCGTCGAGGGCGGCGTCGAGCAGCGGGCGGCGGCCGCGCGGGACCAGATGGCCGACCATGTCGTCCTGGTAGGAGGTCGGGCCGGTGTTGGGCCGCATCTGGGCGACGGAGACGTACCGTGTGCCGTCGAGGGTCGGGACCCAGAGCACGAGGTCGGCGAAGGAGAGGTCGGAGAGCAGCTGCCACTCCGACACCAGCAGATGGAGCCACTCGAGGTCGGAGTCGCTCAGGGCGGTGTGCTGGCGGACGAGGTCGTTCATGGAGGGCACGATGCGAGCGTACCTGCGGAATTACAGGCGCCGTGAACCTGGATCTCCGGGGCTCCGTATTGGAGGATGGGCCGGGAAAGGCCGTACTCCTGTGGATGGACAGACAAGAATGGTCTAGTCCACAATGAAAAATACAGAGCCTCCATCCTCCCCGCACAGGAGGATGGAACGAGGTACCCGGCGCTCTCTGCCCTGACTGCGCCGAGACCTCCCACACGGCCGAGGGACCGCACACCCCCGGCCGGGCAACTCCGGGCTGCGGTGCCGGGCGGGCTGAGGGTCCCGCCAGGCGCCGCGGCCCGTGGGTTCCCCCTCCTTCTCGCCGCTCTCGCCCTGCTCGACCCCGAGGGGTCCCGCAGGCTTCGACCGGCCGGCCGGGCTCCGCCCGGCATCACGTCACCGCCGCCGGCCAGGCCCGCATCGCCGCTTCCGCCACCGCCGCCAGCTCCTCCGCCGTCGCCCCGTCGCGGGCCTGCAGGGACATGCCCTGGAGGACGGCGCCGATCAGCCGGGCCAGTGCGCGCGGGTCGGTGTCGGGCGGGAGCTCGCCCGCCTCCACGTCCTGGCGGATGCGGTTCTCGAAGGCGGCCAGATTGTCGTTCCGCCGGGTCCGCAGGGACTCCTCGACCTCCGGGGTCGAGCAGTTCACGGCCGCGGAGATCATCAGGCAGCCGTGCGGATGGCCGGGCTCCGTGAAGAGCACGGCGGCCTCGCGCAGCATGCGCCCCAGGGCGGCGCGGGCGGTCGGCTCCTCGGCGAAGGCGCGGCCGCCGTAGGCCCCGTAACTGAGCGCGTACGCCTCGACGACCTCCTCGAAGAGCGTCTTCTTGTCGCCGAAGGCCGCGTAGAGGCTGGGCGCGCTGATGCCCATGGCGCGGGTGAGGTCGGCGACGGAGGTCGTCTCGTAGCCGTGCTCCCAGAAGGCCATCGTCGCCTGCTCCAGGGCCGTGAGCCGGTCGAAGGAGCGGGGGCGGCCGCGCTGTCTCGTCACCATGGGGTGAATTCTATAGCGCCCACTACGAATCATGGGGTACGGTCTTTACCTAACGACCGCTACAGAAAGAGGGGGGCGTCGCCATGGGCGTGCTCGACGGAAGGCTGACCGGGAAGACGGCACTGGTCACGGGCGGGAGCCGGGGCATCGGACGGGGGATCGCCGAGCGGCTCGGCCGCGAGGGCGCGCGGGTCGCGGTGCACTACGGAACGAACGAGGCGGCGGCGAAGGACACGGTCGCCGCGATCGAGGAGGCCGGCGGCTCCGCCTTCGCCCTGGGCCAGGAGCTGGGGGTGCCGGGGGACGCGGCGGCGCTCTGGCGGGCCTTCGACGCCCAGGCGGACGGCCTGGACATCCTGGTGAACAACGCGGGGATCGGGGCGTCGCAGCCGTTCGCGACGATCGGCGACGGGGAGTACGACCGGATCTTCGCGGTCAACACGAAGGCGCCCTTCTTCCTGGCGCAGCTGGGGGCGGAGCGGCTGCGGGACGGCGGCCGGATCATCAACATCTCGACGGGCCTGAGCCGGGCGGCGGCCATGCCGGACCTGATCGCGTACGCGATGTCGAAGGGCGCGCTCGACGTCTTCACCCGCTATCTGTCGAAGGTCCTCGGCCCGCGCGGGATCACGGTCAACGCGGTGGCGCCGGGGATCGTGGACACGGATATCAACGCCGGGTGGCTGCGGGGGGACGAGGAGGCCTGGGCGGGGGCGGCGGCGATGGCGACGCTGGGCGCGGTCGGGACGCCGCCGGAGATAGCGGACGTGGTGGCCTTCCTGGCCTCCGACGACGCGCGCTGGGTGACGGGCGACTGGATCGACGTGACGGGAGGTTCGCTGGCCTGACGCGAGGGGGGGCGGAGCTGGAGGTTCGCCGGGCCGGCGCGGGCGCGGGGCGGGAGGTTCGCGGGCCTGGCGCGCGGGCGCGGGGCGGGAGGTTCGCGGGCCTGGCGCGCGGGCGCAGGGCGGGAGGTTCGCCGGGCCGGCGCGGGAGCGCGGAGCGGGAGGTTCGCCGGGCCTGGCGCGCGGGTGCGGGGCGGGGTTCGAGTGGCTGGTGGGGCGGGTGCGGTCGACGATGGAGACGGCGCCGTCCGCAGGGCGGAACGACATGAGAAGACCCCCTCCCCTCTGCTAGATTTGGGCTTAGATTGGTCTATACCACCGGCCCCTCACCAGATCGGCAGGCACAGCGTGGAAGTTGTCATCGTCAAGGACGCCAAGGCCGGCGGCGAGCTCATCGCGGACGGCATCGCCGACCTCCTGCGCCGCAAGCCCGACGCGCTGCTCGGCGTGGCCACGGGTTCGACTCCGATCCCGATCTACGGCGCCCTCGTCGACCGGGTCTCCGCCGGCACCGTGGACGCCTCCCGGGCGCGGATCGCCCAGCTGGACGAGTACGTCGGCCTGCCCGCGGGGCACCCGGAGTCGTACCGCTCCACCGTGCTCCGCCAGGTCGTCGAGCCGCTCGGGCTCTCCCCCGAGGCCTTCATGGGCCCCGACGGCTCCGCCGAGGACGTCCAGGCGGCCTGCGAGGCCTACGACAGGGCGCTGGCCGAGGCCGGCGGCGTGGATCTGCAGATCCTCGGCATCGGCACCGACGGGCACATCGGCTTCAACGAGCCGTGCTCCTCGCTCGCCTCCCGCACCCGGATCAAGACGCTCACCGAGCAGACCCGCGTGGACAACGCCCGCTTCTTCGACGACGACATCGAGCAGGTGCCGCACCACGTCATCACCCAGGGCATCGGCACCATCCTGGAGGCCCGGCACCTGGTGCTGCTCGCCACCGGCGAGGGCAAGGCCGAGGCCGTGGCGCAGACCGTCGAGGGCCCCGTGGCGGCGCTCGTGCCGGCCTCCGCGCTGCAGCTGCACCCGCACGCCACGGTCGTCGTGGACGAGGCCGCCGCCTCCAAGCTGAAGCTCGCGCGCTGGGGAGGGAAGCCGCGGAGTCCGTCATCCGCGCGGGCGACCGGGTCGCGGCGGACATGCTGCTGACCTCCGCCCGCATCGACCCCACAGGG